>PMHN01000317.1 GCA_003156695.1 Gammaproteobacteria bacterium | reverse complement strand
AGGGCCGGCGCATCGCCGTGCTGGGCGACATGCTGGAGCTCGGCGCGGATTCGGCGTCGCTCCATGCCGGCCTGGCGCAGCCGCTGCTCGATGCCAAGGCCGATCTCGTCTTCACCGTCGGCAAGGACATGGCGGCGCTCGACGCGGCGCTGCCGGCCAAGCGGCGCGGCGGCCACGCCGACAATGCCGAGACGATGGCGGAGCCTTTGCTCAAGCGCCTGAAGCCCGGCGATGTCGTCACCATCAAGGGCTCCTATGGCAGCCGGATGCGCGTGGTGGTGGCGGCGCTCACATCCGCCAAGGCTCCGGCAACGGCGAAGGATTAGCACCATGCTGTATGCCCTCCTCGCCCCCCTGGCGGATCAGCTCAGCCCGCTCAACGTCTTCCGTTACCTCACCTTCCGCTCGGGCGGCGCCATCATGACGGCGCTTATCATCAGCTTCATCTGCGGCCCCACCATCATCAACTGGCTGAAGCGGCGCCAGCGCGGCGGCCAGCCGATCCGCGCCGACGGGCCGGTGAGCCATTTGCTGGTCAAGCAGGGCACGCCGACCATGGGCGGCTTTTTGATCTTGCTGGCGATCGCCGGCTCGACCCTGCTCTGGGCCGATCTCACCAATCCCTATATCTGGATCGTGCTGTTCGTCACCGGCGGCTTCGGCGCCGTCGGCTTCGTCGACGATTATCGCAAGCTCACCAAGCGCTCGTCGAAGGGACTATCGGGACGCTCGCGCCTCGCGATCGAGCTCGCGATCGGCGCGGCGGCAACTTTGGCGGTGATCCTGGTCACCCACGACCCGCTCGGCACCGAGCTCGCGGTGCCCTTCTTCAAGAGCATCCTGCCCGATCTCGGCTGGTCTTTCGTCGTCTTCGGCGCGCTGGTCATCGCCGGCTCGGCCAACGCGGTCAATCTGACCGACGGACTCGACGGCCTCGCCATCGTGCCGTCGATGATCGCGGCGGGCTGCTTCGCGATGATAGCCTATCTGGTCGGCAACCTGGTCTTCGCCAATTACCTGCAGATCCAGCACGTCGCCGGCTCGGGCGAGCTGTCGGTGTTCTGCGCGGCGATGGTGGGCGCGGCGCTCGGCTTCCTCTGGTTCAACGCGCCGCCGGCCTCGATCTTCATGGGCGATACCGGTTCGCTNNTCAAGCTCACCGGCAAGCGCGTCTTCCGCATGGCGCCGCTGCATCACCATTACGAGAAGAAGGGCTGGCAGGAGCCGACCATCGTCATCCGCTTCTGGATCATCGCCTCCATCCTGGCCATCGCCGGCCTCTCCACCTTGAAGCTGCGGTAGCGCCATGATCCCGGTCGCCCATTTCCGCAACCAAGATATCGCCGTGCTGGGCCTGGCGCGGTCGGGCCTCGCCGCGGCGCAAGCGCTGCAAGCGGGCGGCGCCAAGGTGCTCGCCTGGGACGACAATGCGGCGCGGCGCGCGGCGGCGGCCAAGGCCGGAATCAATCTGGTCGATCTCGGCCAAGCCGATCTGACGAGCGTGCGCGCGCTGGTGCTGTCGCCGGGTATTCCACATCGCTTTCCCAAACCCCATTCGGTGGCGCAACGAGCCCGCGACACAGGCTTGCCGATCATCGGCGACATCGAGTTGCTGGCGCTGGCGCGGTTGAAAGCGCGTTTCGCCGGCATCACCGGCACCAACGGCAAGACCACCTGCGCGTGGCTGCTCGCGCAGGCGCTGCAGCAGTGCCGCGGACCCGCCGCGTACATGGGCACACTCGGTTTCGGCATGCCGCCGTCGCTTACCCCCACGGTGCACACGACTCCGGACGCGGTCAGCGTGCACCGCCAGCTCGCGGCGCTTCGCGACCTGGGCGCCGAATGCGTCGGCATGGAGGTGTCCTCGCACGCACTCGACCAGTCGCGCGTGAACGGCGTGCGCTTCCATACCGCGGCGTTCACCAACCTGACGCGCGATCATCTCGACTATCACGGCACCATGGAGGCCTACGCGGCGGCGAAGGCGCGCCTGTTCGCCTGGCCCGGCCTCGCCCACCGCATCATCAACGTCGATGACGCCTTTGGACTGAAGCTCGCGGCGCAGCAGTCGGCCGCGCGTCTCATCGTCACGGCGCGCAGCGTGCCCGCGAGCGCCATCGCCCCTGAGGTTGCCTATGTGCGCGCCGTACAGGTGACCGCGGAGCAGTCGGGGCTGTCGCTCGAAATCGAATCCAGCTGGGGAGCGGCCGGGTTTGCGGTGCGCCTCGTTGGGGAGTTCAACGTCGACAACGTGCTCACGGTGCTGGCGGTACTGCTCGCCTGGGACATCCCGCTCGAGCGTGCCGCGCGGGCACTGGCGCGAGTGCGTGCCGCCAGCGGGCGCATGGAAATGCTCGGTGGCCGCGGCCGCACCCCACTCGCCATCGTCGACTATGCGCACACCCCGGATGCGCTCGCCAAGGCGCTGCGCGCCGCGCGGCTGCACTGCCGCGGACAACTGCGCGTGGTGTTCGGCTGCGGCGGTGACCGCGACGCCGGCAAGCGGCCGCAAATGGGTGCCGTGGCCGCCGAGCTCGCCGACGACATCATCGTCACCGACGACAATCCGCGTACCGAGGATCCGGCGCGCATCGTCGCCGACATCCTCGCCGGCATCACGCGGCCGACGCCGCACATGACCGAGCACGATCGCGCGCTCGCGATCCGCATAGTGCTCGAGCGCTGCGATGCGGACGACGTGGCGCTGATCGCGGGCAAGGGGCACGAGGACTACCAGATCCAGGGCACGACGCGCCGCGCGTTCTCCGACCAAGCCGTGGTGAGCGCCGAGCTGGCGAGGCTCGAGGCATGAAGCGCACGCTGCTCAAGTTTGCGCAGGCGTGCGGCGGAACGCTGGCGGGCGCGGACGCCCCCTACACGGACGTCGTCAGCGATTCGCGCTCGCTCGAGCCCGGGCAGCTGTTCGTGGCGCTCAGGGGGCCGACCTTCAACGGCAATGAGTTCGTCGGCGCGGCGCGCGAGCGCGGCGCCGCCGGCGCACTGGTGGAGGCCGCGCAGAGCGTGGCACTGCCGCAGATCGTGGTGGGCGACACCCAGGTGGCGCTCGCGCGCGCGGCCGCCAGCTGGCGCGAGGGCTTCAGCGGAGCGCTCGTGGGCGTGGCCGGCAGCAACGGCAAGACCACCGCCAAGGAAATGACCGCCGCAATCTTAAGCGAGGCGGGCAAGTGTCTCGCCACGCGCGGCAACCTCAACAATCACATCGGTGTGCCGCTGACGCTGCTGCGTCTTAGCGCCGCGCATCGCTACGCCGTGGTGGAGATGGGCGCCAACCGTGCGGGGGATGTTGCGGGACTCGTCAAGATCGCGCGCCCGACCATCGGCGTGATCACCAACGCGGGAGCTGAGCATCTGGAAGGCTTCGGCAGCCTCGAGGGGGTCGCGCGCGCGGAAGGAGAGATGGTCGCGGGACTCGCCCCGGCGGGGACCGCCGTCATCAACGCCGACGACGAGTTCTTCGATCTGTGGCGCTCCCTGACGCGGGCGCGCGTGGTGAGCTTCGGTGTGCGCGAGCGCGCGGATTTCCGCGCCAGCGACGTGCGCACCGCAGTGGGCGCGCACGGCTTCAGCACCAGTTTCACGCTGCACGCACCCGCCGGCAGCGCCGACATTCGCCTCGCGCTCGGCGGCGCACACAACGTCGCCAACGCCCTCGCCGCGGCGGCGGCGGCGGCCAGCGCGGGAGCTACGCTCACGCACATCGTGTCCGGGCTCGCCGCCGTGCGCGCCGTGCCCGGGCGGCTGCAGTTCAAGCAGGCCTCCAGCGGCGCCTGGCTCATCGATGATTCGTACAACGCCAATCCCAGCTCGGTGCGCGCCGCCATCGAGGTGCTCGCGACCTTGAGCGGGCGCCGCTGGCTGGTGCTGGGGAACATGGCGGAGCTCGGCGAGCATGCGGTCGGCGCGCACGCCGACCTGGGTGAATTTGCCCGCCAGCACGGGGTTGAGCGGCTGTATGCGCTCGGCGCGCTCGCGGCGCTGGCGGCCGAGAGCTTCGGCGCCGGCGCGCAGGCGTTTGGCGACGCGTCCTCCCTCGCGGCAGCCTTAAGCGGGGCACTGGCGACGGCGGGCCCCGACGTGCGGCTGCTGGTGAAGGGCTCGCGCGTCAATCGGCTCGAGCGGGTGGTGGACGCACTTACCGGCGGCTCGGGCGCCAGCCAGGGCGGGCACTGAGGTGCTGTACTGGATCACCCAACACTTCGCGAACCGTATCGTCGGCTGGCATGTCTTCTCGTATCTGACATTCCGCGCGATCCTCGCGACCGCCTCCGCGCTCGGCCTGTCGCTCATCGTCGGTCCCTCGATGATTTCGCGCCTGTCGCGCTACCAGATCGGACAGGTGGTGCGCGACGACGGTCCCGCCACGCACCTGCCCAAGGCCGGCACGCCGACCATGGGTGGGGCGCTGATCCTCGTGACGACGCTGGTGAGCACGCTCCTGTGGGCGGAGCTCAGCAACCGCCTGGTATGGACCGTGCTCGCCGTGACCTTCGCCTTCGGCTTCATCGGTTTCTACGACGATTACCTGAAGCTCGTGGTCCGCAACCCCAAGGGGCTGGCGGCACGCTGGAAGTACCTGTGGCAGTCGCTAGCCGGAATCGCCACCGCCGCGACGCTCTACTACACGGCGACGGAGCCCGCCGAGACGACGTTCTTCCTGCCGTTTTTCAAGACCTTCCACGAGCCGCTCACGGCTTTCGGCTTCATCACTTTCGCGTATCTGATGATCGTCGGCATGAGCAACGCGGTGAACCTCACCGACGGGCTCGATGGGCTGGCGATCATGCCGGCGGCGCTGGTGATCTCGGCGCTGGGCATCTTCGCCTACGCGAGCGGCAACGCGGTGTTCGCGCATTACCTGCAGATTCCGGAAATCCGCGGCGCCGGAGAACTCCTTATCTTCTGCGCCTCGCTCGCGGGCGCGGGACTTGGATTCCTGTGGTTCAACTCCTACCCCGCGCAGGTGTTCATGGGCGACGTCGGAGCGCTCGCCATTGGCGCTGCCATCGGTGTGCTGGCCGTGATCGTGCGCCAGGAACTGGTGGCGCTGCTGATGGGCGGGGTGTTCGTGCTGGAGACCGCGTCCGTCATCCTGCAGGTTGCCTCCTTCAAGCTCACGGGCCGGCGCATCTTCAGGATGGCGCCCATCCATCACCACTTCGAGTTGAAGGGTTGGGCGGAGCCGAAGGTGATCGTGCGCTTCTGGATCATCTCGCTGCTGCTGGTGCTTGCCGGGCTTGCGACGCTGAAACTGCGATGAGCACCGTCACCCACAACGCCCCATACGCCGTGATCGCAGGTCTCGGGACCACGGGCCTGTCCTGCGCGCGCTACCTGCACGCGCGCGGCTGGCGGCTCGCCGTCACCGACACGCGCACGACTCCGCCGAAGCTTGCCGAGCTCACAGCGCTCGATGCGCGGATTCCGGTGCGCCTCGGCGCACTTGACCCGCAGCTCCTCAAGGAGGCGCTGTGTGTGGTGGCCTCTCCGGGGCTGGCATTGAGTGAAGAGTTCTTCGTGCAGGCCCGCCGTCTGGGACTTGAGATCGTCGGCGACATCGAGTTGTTTGCGCGTGCGGTCGCAGCGCCCGTCGTGGGCATCACCGGCACCAACGGCAAGAGCACCGTCACGACGCTGCTGGTGCGCATGGCGCAGCGCGCGGGCTTGCGCGTGCGGGCAGGCGGCAACCTGGGCGAGCCGGCGCTGGATCTGCTGCACGCCGGCACACAGCTGTACGTGCTGGAGCTTTCGAGCTACCAGCTCGAGACCACGAGCACGCTGCAATGCAAGGCGGCAACGGTGCTCAACGTCACACCCGATCACCTCGATCGCTACGCGTCGCTCGCGAGTTACGCAGTCGCCAAGGCGCGCATCTTCGCCCGCTGCGACACCGCGGTGATCAATCTCGACGATCCGCTCATCGTCGCCATGCCGAAGAGCGCACGCCGCACGCTGAGCTTCTCACTGCGCGCGGCGATCGGCGCGGATTTTGCCGTCGCGACTCACGCCGGGCAGTGGTGGCTGACGCGCGCACACACACCGCTCCTGCCGCTGTCGGCCATGAAGATCAAGGGGCTGCATAACGCCTCCAACGCGCTCGCGGCACTGGCGCTCGGGGAAGCCCTCGAACTGCCGCTGCCGGGGATGCTCGAGGAGCTCAAAGCCTTCCCGGGACTGGCGCACCGCTCGCAGTGGGTGGGGGAGGTCCGCGCCGTCACCTACATCGACGATTCCAAGGGCACCAACGTTGGCGCCACGCTCGCCGCAGTCGCAGGTCTTCCCGGACCGCTGGTGATAATTGCCGGCGGCGAGGGCAAGAACCAGGACTTCTCCCCGCTGGCGGCGGCGTTTCGCGGCAAGGTGCGGCACACGGTGCTCATCGGGCGCGACGCGCCGCTCATCGCCCGCGCGCTCGAGGGCGTGTGCACGCTCGAGACCTGCGCGACGCTCCCCATGGCGGTGCAGGCCGCTGCCCGGGCAGCGCAGCCGGGAGACACGGTGCTGCTCTCCCCGGCGTGCGCGAGCCTCGACATGTTCACCGACTACGCCCACCGCGGCGCGGTGTTCGCGCAGGCCGTGCAGGAGCTCGCAGCATGAGCCGCGCTGACTCTCTCATGGGCTTTGCCCGCTCGAGCGCCCGCGGCGGTGCGCTGCACCTCGACCCGGTNNCGGTGACCATCGCGCTGACCCTCGGGATCGTGCTGCTGGGACTGGTGATGGTGACCTCCGCGTCGGTGTCCATCGCCAGCCAGGACAGCGGCCAACCCTTCTATTATCTGGAACGGCAGCTGCTCTTGACCCTGATCGGCGCCGCCTGCGCGGCGCTGATGTTCTCAGTGCCGACGCAGCTGCTGGAGCGCGCGGCGCTGCCGCTGCTCGCCATTGCGGTGGCCCTGCTGGTGTTGGTGCTGGTGCCGGGATTGGGGCACCTCGCCAAGGGCGGCCGCCGTTGGCTGCATCTTGCGGGCCTGAACTTTCAGGTGTCGGAACTTGCGCGCGTGCTGGTGCTGATTTACATCGCCAGTTACGCGGTGCGCCGCGAAGAGCAGCTGCGCGAATCCCTCATGGGTCTGGTGAAGCCCCTCGGGCTATTGCTGTGCGTGGGAGCGCTGTTGCTGCTGGAGCCGGACTTTGGCGCCGCCACGGTGCTGTTCGCCACCGGCTTTGGCCTCCTGTTCCTCGCCGGCGCCCGCCTGCGCTACGTGATCTTGATGACCGCGGTTGCGGCGGCGCTGTTTGGCCTGCTGACCGTCACCTCGGGCTACCGCATGCGGCGGCTGACGGGGTTCATGGATCCCTGGTCGCACCCCTTCACCAGTGGCTTCCAGCTCACCCAGTCGCTGATCGCCATCGGCCGTGGCCAGTGGTTCGGCGTGGGACTCGGCGACAGCGTGCAGAAGCTTTTTTACCTCCCCGAAGCGCACACGGATTTCCTGTTCGCGGTGCTGGCGGAGGAGCTGGGCCTCGTGGGCGTGGTGCTGACGCTCACTTTGTTCCTGCTGCTCGTGTGGCGCAGCTTCCGCATCGCGCGGCTCGCCGCCGACGCGGGGCTGAAGTTCCCCGCCTACCTCGCGGCCGGCTTCGGTCTGTGGGTGGGCATCCAGGCGNNAGGCGTTCATCAATATCGGCGTCAACATGGGGGTATTGCCGACCAAGGGCCTGACGTTGCCGCTCATGAGCTACGGACGCTCGAGCCTCATCGTGGCGCTAGCCTGGGTGGGGCTCCTGCTGCGCGTGTATCACGAGGCCATGCGCGAACAGCGCGGTTCAGCGACCGTGCGCGCGGGCAGCCTCGGGGCACGGGGCGACGCATGAGCCGCCCGGTACTCATCATGGCGGGCGGCACCGGCGGGCACGTGTTCCCGGCGCTGGCGCTGGCGCGCCTGCTGCGCGAGCAGTCCTTCGAGGTCGTGTGGCTGGGCACCTCGCGCGGGCTCGAAGCGCGTGTCATCCCGGCGGAGGGAATTCTCCTCGAGCGCCTGTCGGTCGGGGGGTTGCGCGGCAAGGGGGCACTCACCTGGCTGGCGGCGCCATTTCGTCTGCTGGTGGCGCTGGCGCAGGCATTGTCCGTCATGTGGCGCCACCAGCCGCTCATCGTGGTGGGTCTTGGCGGGTTTGTTTCCGGTCCCGGCGGCATTGCCGCGTGGCTCACGCGCCATCCGCTCGTGATCCACGAGCAGAACGCCATCGCGGGCTTCACCAACCGCTGCCTGTCGCACCTCGCGCGCCAGGTGCTGGAGGCATTCCCGGGCAGCTTCGGACGCGACGTGCATGCGCGCGTCATCGGCAACCCTGTGCGCCGTGACATCAGCGCACTGCCGCCGCCAGCGGTGCGTTTCGCCGGCCGCACCGGACCCATCCGGATCCTGGTGATCGGCGGCAGTCAGGGCGCGACGCGCCTGAATGCGGTGGTGCCGTTTGCACTCAAGCGTCTGTCCGGCTGGCTTGCCTTCGACGTGCGCCACCAGGCGGGCGAGCGCTGGATCGACGCCGGACGTGCGAGCTACGCGCAGGCCGGCGTGCGCGCCGACGTGCGCCCCTTCATTGAAGACATGGGCGAGGCGTACGGCTGGGCGGATCTGGTGATCTGCCGCGCAGGAGCCCTCACCGTATCCGAGCTCGCCGCGGTCGGAGTGGCCGCGGTGTTGGTGCCTTTTCCGAACGCGGTGGATGACCACCAGACGTACAACGCGCAGTACCTGGTGCGCGAAGGGGCCGCGGTGCTGGTCAGCGACCGTGAGCTCACCGAGGAGCGCCTCGCTGCGGAGCTGCAGCGCCTGTGCGCCGGGCGCGGCAAACTCCTCGCCATGGCGGAGCGCGCGCGCCTGCTGGCCAAGCCGCGCGCCGCGGATGAGCTCGCGGCTTCCNNGCATGCGGCGCATCAACACCATTCACTTCGTGGGCATCGGCGGCAGCGGCATGAGCGGCATCGCGGAGGTGCTGCTGAACCTCGGCTACACGGTGCAGGGGTCGGATGCCAGGAAGAGCGCCGCGACGCAGCGGCTGACGAGCCTGGGAGCTGCCATCACCATCGGGCACGCGGCGAGCAACATCGCGGGCGCCGACGTGGTGGTCGCCTCCGGCGCCGTGCCGCGCGACAACCCTGAAGTGGAGGCCGCCGTGAGCGCGCGCATCCCGCTGGTGGCGCGCGCGGAAATGCTCGCCGAGCTGATGCGCTTCCGCTATTCGATCGCGGTCGCCGGCACCCATGGCAAGACCACCACCACGAGCCTCATCGCCAGCGTCCTGTCCGAGGGCGGTGAGGATCCGACCTTCGTCATCGGCGGACGTCTGCAAAGCGCTGCCAGCGGCGCGCAACTCGGGGCCGGGCGCTACCTGGTCGCGGAGGCCGATGAGAGTGACGCCTCGTTCACGCACCTGCAGCCGCTCATGGCGGTGGTCACCAACATCGACAATGATCACCTGAGCACCCACGGCGGGGACTTCGGGCTCCTCAAGCAGAGCTTCGTCGATTTCCTCCACAACCTGCCGTTCTACGGACTGGCCGTGGTGTGCCTGGACGATGAGCACGTGCGCAGCATCGTCGGGGAACTGGGCCGACCGGTGCTGTCCTACGGCCTGCAAGACGGTGCGGAGGTGCGCGGCGGCAACATCCGGCACGCGGGGCTCAAGACCCACTTCGAAGTCACGCGCCGCGGCGGTGCCAGGCTTGCCGTGACGCTGAACCTGCCGGGCACTCATAACGTGCGCAATGCGCTGGCGGCGATCGCCGTGGCCACCGAGCTCGGCATCGAGGACGCGGCCATCCAGCGCGGGCTCGCCTGCTTCCAGGGCGTCGAGCGGCGCCTGCAGCACATCGCCGACGTGGTCACCGCGGTCGGCAAGGTGAGCGTCATCGATGACTATGCTCATCACCCGACCGAAGTCGCAGCGACGCTGGAAGCGGTACGTCACGGCTATGCCGGCCGCCGTGTGCTGCTCGCGTTCCAGCCGCACCGCTTCACACGCACCCGCGATCTCATCGACGATTTCGGCAAAGTGCTCTCGGCAGCCGACGTGCTGCTCGTCACGGAAGTCTATGCCGCAGGCGAAACGGCCATCGCCGGCGCCGACGGCCGCGCCATCTGCCGCGCCGTGCGCAGCCGCGGACTCCTCGAGCCGTTGTTTGTCGAGAAGGTCGAGGAGCTCGCCGCGGCGCTCAAGGACCTGATCCGCGATGGCGACGTGATCGTCGCCATGGGTGCGGGCAACATCAGCGCCGTCGCCCACGCCCTGCGCGAAGATCTACCCGCCCTCCTGCCGCCGGGGAGGGCGCCGTGAACGTAGCCCTGGCGCCGGAGTTTTCCAGTCGCGTGCGGCGTGCGGAGCCTCTGAGCCGCCACACCTCCTGGCACGTGGGCGGCCCCGCGGAAGTGTTCTTCAACCCGAGCAACGTCACGCAGCTTGCGGCGTTCCTGCAGGCGCTGCCCGCGGGCACGCCGATCCACTGGATCGGCCTCGGCAGCAACCTCCTGGTGCGCGACGGCGGACTCAAGGGAGTCGTCATCAGTACCCACAGCACGCTCGATGTGCTCACCCGCGTGAACGAGACGACGGTGCGCGCCGAGGCCGGGGTGGCCTGCGCGCGTATCGCCCGACAATGCATCAAGTGGGGACTGGGGCCGGCCGAATTCTTCGCCGGCATTCCCGGCACGCTCGGAGGCGCCCTGGCCATGAACGCTGGCGCCTTCGGCGGGGAGACCTGGCGGCACGTGCTCAGCGTGGAGACTATCGACCGCGGCGGCCATACGCGCACGCGCGCCGCATCCGAGTACGCAATCGCATACCGGCAGGTCACCGCCCCGGTTGCCGAGGAGTGGTTCATCGGCGCGGTCCTTGCGTTCGAGCAACGGCCCGGCGTGCACGCGGACGAGGTGCGCCTGCTGCTCGCGCGGCGCAAGGCGTCGCAGCCGATCGGCGAGTGGAGCTGCGGCTCGGTGTTCACCAACCCGCCGGACGATCACGCCGCGCGCCTCATCGAGGCGGCGGGACTCAAGGGCTTTCGCATCGGCGATGCGTCGGTGTCGCAGAAGCACGCGAACTTCATCATCAACCACGGCCACGCGAGCGCGCGCGACCTGGAGGACCTGATCGGGCACGTGCGCGCAACCGTTGAGCGCGTGCACGGCGTGGCGCTGCACCCGGAGGTGCGCATCGTGGGAGAACCCTAGAGTGCGCCTGACCTACGAACCGGGGCAGCCGCGCCGCGTGACCGAGGCGCGCGAATTCGGCCGCGTCGCCGTGCTCTTCGGCGGGGACTCAAGCGAGCGCGAGATTTCGCTCCTGTCGGGCAACGCGGTGCTCGAGGGCCTGCAGCGTCGCGCTGTGGACGCGCACGCCTTCGATCCGCGCGATGCGGCGCTCGCCGCGCTCATGACACAAGGCTTCGAGCGCGTGTGGATCGCGCTGCACGGCCCGGGCGGTGAGGACGGCACGCTGCAGGGGGCACTCGAATACCTGGGCGTGCCCTATACGGGCAGCGGCGTCATGGGCTCGGCGATTGGCATGGACAAGCTGCGCACCAAGCGTCTGGCACTCGCCGCCGGCGTCCCCACGGCGGACTACCTGGTGCTGCGCGGCCCTGAGGACTTTGAGCCCGCGGTGCAGCGACTGAAGCTGCCCATGATCGTCAAGCCCGCGAGCCAGGGATCAAGCGTCGGCATGACCAAGGTCGAGCGTGCGGCGGATCTGCCGGCGGCGTTCGCGGCCGCGGCGCAGCTCGAGACGCTGGTGTTCGCGGAACCCTGGATAACCGGCAAGGAATACACGGTGGCAATTCTCGGGGACCGCGCGCTGCCCTCGATCCGCATCGAGACACCGAAGACGTTCTACGACTACGAGGCCAAGTACTTCCGCGACGACACACGCTACTTCTGTCCCTCGGGGCTCGGCGCAAGCGCCGAGGAGCATCTCGCCGGGCTCGCGCTCGCCGCATTCGACGCCTGCGGGGCATCCGGCTGGGGACGTGCGGACTTCATGATGGACGGTGCCGGGCGGCCGCAGCTTCTGGAAATCAACACCATTCCGGGGATGACGAGCCACAGCCTCGTCCCCATGGCCGCGCGCGCCGTGGGCGTCGACTTCGACGAACTCGTGTGGCGCGTTCTGGAAACCAGCTTCGCCCGCCGGCTCGCGCCGGCCACGAAGGTTGAGGCCTGAAGCCAACGATGTTTACCCGCCCCAGAAAAAACCGCCGCAAGCAATCGGAGCGCAAGTTCCGCTTGCCAGCCGTCAACTGGCGCGCACTCGGGGTCGGCGCCGCAGCGCTCGCCGTGGCCGCGATCGGGGCAGCGCTGGTGATGTGGGCCTTCAACCAGCCCATCGAGACGGTGGCGGTGGAGGGGCGCTTCCAGCGCGTGGCGCCGGTGGACGTCGAGCGGGTGGTGAAAGCCCAGGTGCACGGCGCGGGCCTCCTGTCGGTGAACCTCGCGGACGTGCGCCGCGCGCTCCACACGCTGCCATGGGTGGATGCGGTCAGCGTGCAGCGCGCCTGGCCGCGCGGACTCGACGTGCTGGTGGTCGAGCAGAGCGCCGCGGCCCGCTGGGGCGAGCGCGGCCTCCTCAACACGCGCGGTGAGCTGTTCGATACCGACGAGCGCCACATCCCGCCGGAACTGGCGCAGCTCTCCGGGCCCGATGGCAAGGAATCGCAGGTGGCGCAGCGCTACCTCGCCGCGCAGGGGCGACTGCAGCAGGCCGGGCTGCGCTGCACCGCCATGCGCGTGGACGCGCGCGGCGCCTGGGAATTCGATCTCGCCAACGGCGTCACGGTGCGCCTGGGGAGGCGCCAGGTGGACGAGCGGTTCGAAAAATTCATGACCGCCGCGCTGAAGATCGTCACGCAGCGCGGCGAGGACATCGCGTACGTGGATATGCGTTACACCAACGGCTTTGCCATCGGCTGGCGCGGCAACGCCATTCGCGCGGCGGCGAGTGGGACACACAATGCTTAAGCGCTCGGAACGAAATCTCATCGTCGGCCTCGACATCGGCACCTCCAAGGTGGTGGCGCTGGTCGGGGAGGTCGGCGCCGACGGCTCGATCGAACTGCTGGGTCTGGGCTCACAGCCCTCGCGCGGACTCAAGAAGGGCGTGGTCGTCAACATCGAGTCCACGGTGCAGTCCATCCAGCGTGCGGTGGAGGAAGCCGAG
Source organism: Gammaproteobacteria bacterium (assembly GCA_003156695.1). Lineage (GTDB taxonomy): Bacteria > Pseudomonadota > Gammaproteobacteria > Steroidobacterales > Steroidobacteraceae > 13-2-20CM-66-19. The sequence continues at coordinate 438 of PMHN01000317.1, read as the reverse complement.
CTCATGGCCGGCTGCGAGATCCACTCGGTGTTTGCCGGCATCGCGGGTAGCCACGTGAGGAGCCTTANNGTCGATCACGTGATCGACGCGGCCAAGGCGGTGGCGATCCCCGCGGACCAGAAAATACTGCACGTCCTGCCGCAGGAATTCATCGTCGACGGCCAGGAAGGCATCCGCGACCCGATCGGTATGTCGGGCGTGCGGCTCGAGGCCAAGGTGCACATCGTCACCGGCGCCGANNGTGCATCCAGCGCTGCGGGCTGGAAGTCGACGACGTGGTGCTCGAGCAGCTCGCTTCCAGCTTCGCGGTGCTCACCGAGGATGAAAAGGAACTCGGCGTGTGCCTCGTGGACATCGGCGGCGGGACCACGGATCTGGCGGTATTCGCCAACGGCGCCATCCGCCACACCGCCGTCATCCCGATCGCCGGCGACCAGG
>PMHN01000057.1 GCA_003156695.1 Gammaproteobacteria bacterium | reverse complement strand
GTCGATCGCGCTGTTGCTGGCGCTCGATAATCTCGGCATACAGATCCGGCCACTGCTGGCGGGCCTGGGAATCGGCGGTATCGCGCTCGCGCTCGCGGTGCAGACCCTGCTCTCGGACCTGCTGGCCTCGCTCTCGATTGCGCTCGATCGTCCGTTCGTGGTCGGCGACTCCCTCGGCATCGACGCCTACCAGGGCACCGTCGAGTACATCGGCGTGAAGAGCACGCGGCTGCGCAGCGCCTCGGGCGAGCAGATCATCTTCGCCAACGGCGATATCGTGAAGGCGCGGGTGCGCAACTTCAGCCGCATGCACGAGCGGCTCGCGCTGTTTCACCTGGGCGTGGATTACGGCACGCCGGTGCCGGCACTCGTGGCCATTCCGCGCGCGGTGCGCGAGATCATCGAGGCCATGCCCGACACGCGCTTCGAGCGCTGCCACCTCCTGAGCTGGAATACGGCGCTGCAGTTCGAAGTCGTGTATTTCATGACCAAACCGGATTACACGGCCTATGCGGATACGCAGCAGCGCATCAACCTGCGCATCCTCGAGCGCCTGCGCNNCGGAGGGACCGGGCGGGCAGCAGCTCCTGCTATAGCGCCACAGGCAGCGCCACGCTCAGTGGTGCTCTTCGTCGTGGCCCTTTTCTTCCGACCCCTGGGCGCGCTGCGGGTGATACGCGGGACCCACGGGCTTCGCCGCCGTCACCTCATGTGCTTCGAACGCCCCCGGGCGCGGCGTCGCCGCAACCGGCGGACGCCCTTCGTTGCGCGCCGCGTTCTGCATCGGGTTGGCGCGTGCCGCGACCTGGTGCTGGGTCTGCGGAGCGGTAGCCGCATAGTGCGGCTCACCGGCCGCGCCGGTCTCCGCCTTGGTGGGCTCGGGGCGCGCGGCGCCGGCAGCTCCGACGTAGCTGTTGTGCAGTTCGTTGGTGTTGTTTACGGTGGTGTTGGTGTAGCTGGTGCGGTTGATGGTGACGTTGTTGATCACCGTCTTGTCGACATAGGTGTTGTGGACGTTGGTCACGTTGACGTTGCTGACCGCGGTGTTGTACTGGAAGCGGTTATTCACCCAGCGACCGCCGACGTAGCCGGAGCCGACGTAGCCGCCGCCGTAGTTGATCCCGCCGTAGTAGCCGACGTGATTCCCCCAGTGACCGACGTGGAACACGTACACGGCGCCCGCCAGCGCCCAGAATCCGGGCGTCCACAGCATGCCTACCTGCGGCGGCGCGACCCAGGTGCCCGGTACCCAGTAGTACCCCTCCGGGCCCCAGCGCCACAGTCCCGGCGTCCAGATGTAGCCTTCCTCCGGGCAGGGCGGCTGCTCGTAGACCGGCAGCGGCGGTGGCGGCTCGCTGGCCTGCTCGACCACGCCCTCGTCCGCCAGCGGCGGTGGCTGGGCGGCCGGCTGCGGGTTATAGGGGGGACTTACGACGCAGCCGCCGAGCGCGGCGGCCAGGATGGCGGCGAGCAAGGCCACGCCTGCGGAGGAAGCAGAACTTCTCGTCATGGAAGGCTCCTTTAGCCAAGCGGTATCAGCCCGAGATCGCGCAATCCTGCGTCTCGTTCGTGGTGCGCAGCGTACCGACGAGCTGCGTCACCTCGGAGAACCCTTCGGCCCGCAGATATTCGGCGATGCCGTCGTTGATGCTCTTGCAGATGAGCGGTTCGTAGAACAAGGCGGTGCCGACCCCGATCGCCGTCGCACCGGCGATGATGAACTCGATCGCATCGCTGGCGCTCGTGATGCCGCCCTGGCCGATGATCGGTACACCGTGAGGCCGGGCGACTTCGTACACCTGGTGGACTTTCAGCAGCGCAATCGGTTTGATCGCGGGTCCCGACAGGCCGCCCTGCACATTGCCGATCACCGGGCGGCGGGTGCGCACGTCGATCGCCATACCCATGATGGTGTTGATGACCGACAGCGCGTCCGAGCCCGCCTCGATGCAGCGGCGGGCATTTTCGCGGATGTCAGTCTGATTGGGCGACAGCTTGGTGATCAGCGGTTTTTTCGTGACGCGCCGGCAAGCGGCGACCACCTGGGCCGACATGTCAGGATAGTTGCCGAACGCCACCCCGCCCTCTTTGACGTTGGGGCAGGAGATGTTGATTTCGATGGCATCGATCGGCGAGTCATCGAAGCGCCGCGTGACCTCGACGTATTCCTCAACGGTGGAGCCGCAGACATTGGCGATGAAGCGCGTCTCGTCGAAGTCAAGCTGCGGCAGGATGCTCGCGACCACGTGTTCCACACCCGGGTTCTGCAGGCCGATGGCGTTGAGCATCCCCGCGGGCGTTTCGTACACGCGGTGCGGCGGGTTGCCGAGCCGCGGCTTGCCGGTCGTGCCCTTGAGCACAATGGCGCCGGCGTCGCGATTGGAAAAGCCCTCGATGCGGGTGTATTCCTCGCCGAAGCCGACGCAGCCGGACAGGAGCACGATCGGCGAGGTGAAGTTGAGGCCGCAGAATTTCAGCGCCAGGGGGTTTGCTGCGGCGTGCGCCGCCGCGGCTGGTTTGACCGTCGCCATGGCGCGCATTATCGCACATGCCTCAGGCAGCCGACGCCCCTGAACCCATGTTCCACATCGTGCTCCTGCAGCCGCAAATCCCGCCCAACACCGGCAACATCATCCGCCTGTGCGCGAACACCGGTTGCACGCTGCACCTGGTGAAGCCGCTGGGTTTTGAGCTCAGCGGCAGGGCCGTGCGGCGTGCCGGCCTCGACTACGCGCAGCTTGCGCAGCTCTCCGTGCACGCGGATTTTCCCGCCTGCCTGGCAGCGCTCAACGGCGCGCGCCTCTTTAGTATTGAGACCGCCGGCAGCCATGCCTACAGCGCGGCGGCGTTTACCCCCGGCGACGGGTTGCTGTTCGGTTCGGAAACCCAGGGTCTCCCGGGAGCGGTGCTCGAGCAAATTCCCCGCGATCGCCAGCTCACCATCCCCATGCGCGCGGGCAACCGCAGTCTGAATCTCTCCAACGCCGTGGCGCTGGTCGTTTACGAGGCCTGGCGCCAGAACGGATTTTCAGCGCTCTAGGCTAGGCGCCCACCTTGCGGTCGAGCGGGCTGCGCACGCCGCGGGCGCCCTGTCCCATCACGTGGGTATAGATCATGGTGGTCTTAAGGTCCGAGTGACCGAGCAGCTCCTGCACGGTGCGGATGTCATAGCCGTCCTCGAGCAGATGGGTGGCGAAACAGTGCCGCAGGGTGTGGCAGCTCGCGGGCCGGGAGATGCCGGCCTTGCGCACCGCGGCCTGCACGGCGCGCTGCACCGCCTTCTCGTGCAGATGGTGGCGCACCGGCAGCCCGGAATAAGGATCGCGACACAGCACCGCCGACGGGAACAGGTACTGCCAGCCCCATTGGGTAGCCGACTGCGGGTATTTCCGTGCCAGCGCGAAGGGCACGGATACGCCGGGCTGCTGCCGGCGCCGCTCATCNNATCGTCGTACCACGAACGCAGCCGTGCCAGATGCGCGCGCAGGTGCGAGTCGAGCGCGGCGGGCAGCATGGTCACCCGGTCCTTGCCACCCTTGCCCAGCCGCACGATCAGTTCCCCGCGCTCGAGCGCCAGGTCCTTCACCCGCAGCCCCAGCCCTTCCATGAGACGCAGACCGCTGCCGTACAGCAGGTTAGCGACCAGCCAGGGTGTGCCTCGCAGCTGCGAGAGGAGCGCGCGCACTTCTGCACGGTCCAACACCACAGGCAGCNNCCTCGGTACGATCCAACACCACGGGGAGTCGCTTCGGATGGGCCGCGCGCGTGACCTCGTTCAGCCACGGCAGCTCGATCTGCAGCACGTGGCGGTACAGAAACAACAACGCCTGCAATGCCTGGTTCTGGGTGGCGGCGCTGACCTTGCGGTGCACTGCCAGATGGGACAAGAATTGTTCTACTTCCGGTGCGCCGAGTTCGCGAGGGTGCCTGCGGTCATGAAAAACAAGATAACGCTGCAACCAGTGCAGGTAAGCCTGCTCGGTTCTCAGCGCAAGGTGCCGGGTGCGCATTCNNGGCTGGCTTTCCATGGCCTCGTCCCCCAGACGCGCCGCACGACAGTGTTGTCAGCTGGCGAGCATGGCATCAGGCCGCCGCCGTCAAGTCGAGCGGCATATGCAACGCGTTCGGGGTGTTTCGGTGCTCACCGTGCGTAAGCGCGCGCCGCTCCTGGCTGCGTGCGCGGTGCTTATCGCCGGCTGCGCGCGGCAGCTGCCGCTCGCACTGCCAGCCAACACCTCTGCGCAGGTATTTCAGCTGGGTGGCGCGCACTACACCCTGGATCCTGCGAGCGCAGGTTACCGCAGCCTCGACCAATGGGTTTCAAACAACCGCTCCGGCTGGTCCTGGGGTCACTACTACGCGACGCCACCTGCCAAGGGCGTCCTCGTTCGTGCCGGCAACCTGAACCTGCAGTTCTTCGATTCCACCGTACTCGCTCACACGCCGCAGGGGGATTACAGGAAAAGCGTGCCACCATCCGAATACGCATTCCTCGTGCGCAATGCCGGCGGCACTTAACCGGGTTGGAGCGCACGCAGTTCGAGTTGGGACGTCTTACACGACAAGGGGCGCAGCAAATTCACATGGTTACAGCATCCGCAGCGGATTACACGACCGAACCGTCGCAATACAACGCCCCGCTTCTGTCTCCCAAACATAGTTAGACGGCTGCCGCACGTATGACCGCTCCAGCAAAACGTCCGTTCAGCCGCGTCGTGCAGGCGCTTCTGGTATTTGCGGCGCTTGCGTTTATCCTCAACCCCGAACTTCGCGCCCTACTTTTCCTCTCCAACGCACTTGGCTTTGAGGTTGTCGGTATCCTGCTTGCATTACAGTTGCGAGCACTATTCGACCTCGCTCCCGAAATGCTTCGCCCAGCAGCGTTCGCGTGTAACCTGGCTTCTCGTTTGGGATACCTCGCCCTTGTCGCCTATTCAAGGGCGGTTTCGTTCCGCATCTACAATCGATTGTTCTGTCCGGTCTTGATCACGATCTCGTACGGACTGTGTTGCCAGCCGTCTAACAATCGTTGGGGGGTATAGATATATCCCGACGAAAATAAACGCTCCCCTCCTGACGAGCGGCATGTTCGGAATGTTTCACCCCTGGTGGATAAAGCAGCCGCTCCCATCGCGTCTTTGCAGTTCGATTTCAAACCCCCTCGACTTTCTGGAAATCAGAACCCACTACCTCGGAGTTGATTTTTTCAATTTCGACCCTCACCGACTCAACCAATCCAATCATAGGGGTGACGTCCTCCTGCGCGCGAAATATGAAGCGACTAAAATGCTCCATCGCATCAAGAACGAACAGCGGAACAAACACGTATTGATTAACGTGCGTACTGCAGTCGTGGTCGCGTGGCATCAAGAGCCCATCGGCACTTTCCTCTAAGTAATGCATCCGGAGGCTGGGCCAAGTTCCATGGATGTGATGAGAACCAATCCTCTGCCCCACCACATACGTCAGCCGATCATGCCCTAGGCTATCAATCATGGCCGCCATGTCCGGCAGCTTCTTTGACCCCTCAACGTCGGCGACGCTCATTCCGGAAGACTCAACGTAGTGGGCTATCGACCTTAGCATTCGCCTTTCGATCTCAAGGGCCCGCCCATTTCTAGCTCCTACTGCCTTCTCGATCTTCTCCTTCAACTCCAGCTCTGTCTTCAGTCCGTCCGCCAGAAAACGTGCAAACCCGTCAGCGGAACTATTTTGGCAAAGCCAACACACCTTTACACAAGACTCGAATATGCAACGATCAACAATTNNGCGAAAGCGCAACGTTGGAAAGCATTAGCCGTGCGCAACGATTAAGCAATCCAATCAAAACTGCGTAGTGAATGCGATCTAAGGGGCGTACTGCTGGTGAATCCGGCCTAATTGATGCAAAGAAATTGCACAACGTGGAAACGAATTTGTACCACTCGAACAGCAAGGGGGAATAGTCTCCAGACTCACGGCTCCGTTGCCAGTCGTCGGCAGTAAATTTGGGAGGCTCAGGAAGAGAATAAGGGCTGTTCATCTGAGAGAATAAAGCAGTGACGGTGGACCCAAGTCAGCAATCTATCGAGCTCACGTATCAGAGCATTGGGGAGTTCATCGTTGGATTCCAGTGGGTTGAGGACATGTATCGGCAGATCGGCTGGTTCATCATCGACCCGGAACGCACAAGCTGGCCGCCCATGCAGCTGCGCAAGGAGTCGAATGAGAGACTGATCGACAGGGTGACAGAAATGTTTGTGGATCTGACAAGACTGTATGACTTCCCTGACGGAGCGGAACGGGCTTCAGCGTTTGCAGAGCTCCGGCCGCGATTTCACGCCCTTCGGAATTATAGGAATCGCTTGCTGCATTCGACATTCGTGGAGATCAAGGCGGGCGGAGAAGTCGCTGGGTACTTGAGATCCAATCCCAGGATTGGGGTAGATCCGGACTNNGAACTGATTTACGATCGAGAAATTGTCTCTGCAGAAGGCATTCGCTCCAAGATTCGTGAGTATGCTCTGAATGCTGCTGATCTCGGCAATCATTACTTGCAGCTCATTCATTGGTCTCCATTTGAGCGAGTCTCAAGGAAGGCGTGACGGGCCTGGCTGACGGCTAGCAACCGCGCCCGCAAATCCGCCCGGCTACTCACGGAACGAAAATTTCTCGGCGATGTACCTCGCGGAGTTCTCGATGTAGGGGAACACCGTGCTCTCGTTGATGTTGAGCTGGTCGAGCTGGTCTAGCACTCTTCGCTTGTCGGTGATCGCTATGCGTGTGAGTGTAATGTCTGGCGTGCCCTTTTCATCCAAGGTGGCATCTTGTCCAAACAGAAGGAACGCGCCCGATTGAAACGCG
>PMHN01000045.1 GCA_003156695.1 Gammaproteobacteria bacterium | reverse complement strand
TCGCGCTCGTCAGTCACGACAACGTGCTGATGACGGTCGCGGCGGTGAAGTTGCTCGAGGAGCGCCTGCAGTGAACCGCGAAGAGTTGATGACCGTGCTCATTGCTCCGCATGTCACGGAGAAGAGCTCGCTTGCGATGCAGAACCACAATCAATACACGTTCCGCGTGCGCCGCGACGCGACCAAGACCGACATCAAGAAGGCCGTCGAACTCATGTTCGAGGTCAAGGTCGCCGGCGTGCAGGTCGTCAACGAGCCGGGTAAAACGCGCCGCTTCGCCAAGACGCACGGTCGCACCCAGGACTGGAAGAAGGCGTACGTGAGCCTCATCTCCGGCCAGACGATCGACTACGAAGCTCGCGCCAAGGCCTGACAGGACGCATCGCAATGGCTCTCATTAAGTACAAGCCGAGAACCCCGGGTCAACGCGCGGTGGTCAAGATCGACCGCTCGCACCTGCACAAGGGCGGCCCGCTCGAGGCGCTCACCAAGCACCAGAACAAGACCGGTGCGCGCAATCACTTCGGCCGCATCACCACGCGCCACATCGGCGGCGGGTCACGGCAGAAGTACCGTATCGTCGACTTCAAGCGCGACAAGGACGGCATCGCCGGCGTCGTCGAGCGCCTGGAGTACGACCCGAACCGCACCAGTCACATCGCCCTCATCAAGTACCCGGATGGCGAGTGGCGCTACATCCTCGCCACCAAGGGCATGAAGCCGGGCGATGAAGTGCGCTCCGGCGCCGACGCCCCGATCAAGTCCGGTAATGCAATGACGCTGCGCCACGTGCCGGTGGGCTCGATCATCCACAACGTGGAGATGAAGCCCGGCCGCGGCGGCCAGCTGGCCAGAAGCGCCGGCAGCTCCGTGTCGTTCACTTCGCGCGAGGGGATCTACGCGTATCTGAAACTCAAGTCCGGCGAGACACGCAAGGTGCACGTCGACTGCCGCGCGACCATCGGCGAAGTCGGCAACGACGAGCACAACCTGCGCAGCTACGGCAAGGCCGGGGCGAAGCGCTGGAAGGGCATCCGCCCGACCGTGCGCGGACTGGCGATGAACCCGGTCGATCACCCGCACGGTGGCGGCGAGGGCAAGTCCGGTCAGGGCAACCCGCACCCGGTATCGCCGTGGGGCTGGAACACCAAGGGCCTCAAGACGCGTCACAACAAGCGCACGGACGGCATGATCGTCCAGCGCCGCAAGAACCGCATCCGCTGACCTTTAAGAGCGACAGACACACATGCCACGTTCACTGAAAAAGGGCCCGTTCGTCGATCTGCACCTCGCCAAGAAGGTGCAGGTGGCGTCGGCCAGGAACGACCGCAAGCCGATCAAGACCTGGTCGCGCCGTTCAATGGTGATCCCGGAGATGGTGGGGCTCACGATCGCCGTGCACAACGGCCGTCAGCACATCCCGGTACTCATCACCGAGAACATGGTCGGCCACAAGCTGGGCGAGTTCGCCCCGACGCGCACCTTCAAGGCGCACTCGGGCGATCGCAAAGTGGAGGCTGCCGTCACCTGAAGGCGGCGGGAACTACTCATGCAAGTGACCTCCAAACTGCGTTACGCGCGCATCTCCCCGCAGAAGTGCCGGCTGGTGGCCGACGTCGTGCGCGGCCAGCCGGTGGGTAACGCCATCTCGACGCTCAAGTTCATGCCGAAGAAGGGCGCGGACATTGTGCTCAAGGTACTCGAGTCCGCGGTTGCCAACGCCGAGCACAACCACGGCGCCGACATCGATGAGCTCAAGGTTTCCCTCATCCACGTGGACACGGCCCCGACGCTCAAGCGTTTCGCCGCCCGCGCCAAGGGCCGCGGTGCGCGCATCATCAAGCGCAACAGTCATATCACCGTCAGCCTCAGCGACGGCAAGAAGGATTAACGCATGGGTCAGAAGGTCAATCCGATTGGCATCCGGCTCGGCATCACCCGCGACTGGACCAGCCGCTGGTATGCGGGCAAGAAGCAGTTCCCGCTGCACATCGCCACCGATTTCCGGGTGCGCGAATTCCTCAAGCGCAAGCTGAAGGAGGCCTCCGTCAGCCGCGTACTCATCGAGCGCGCCGCCCAGAAGGTGAATATCACTATCCAGACGGCGCGTCCGGGCATCGTCATCGGCAAGAAGGGCGAGGACATCGAGAAGCTGCGCCAGGAGACGGCTGCGCTTCTTGGCATGCCGGTTATCGACGTGCGCCTGAACATCGCTGAGATCAGAAAGCCCGAGCTCGACTCGCAGCTGGTGGCCGATGCCATCGCGCAGCAGATCGAAAAGCGCGTGATGTTCCGCCGTGCCATGAAGCGCGCGGTGATGAGCACCATGAGAAGCGGCGCGCTGGGCGTGAAAGTGCGGGTTTCCGGGCGCCTGAACGGCGGGGAAATCGCGCGCACCGAGTGGTACCGCGAGGGCCGCATCCCGCTGCATACCTTCCGTGCCGACATCGACTACGGCCTGTCGGAAGCGCAGACCACCTACGGCGTCATCGGCGTGAAGGTGTGGATCTTCAAGGGCGAAGTGTTCGACAAGACCGAGCTTGCACCGGCCGTGACCGAGGCTGAGGCCGTCCCGGCCGCCGCCGCGGCCGCAACCCCGGTGCCGCCGGCGGCGCCGGCCGCTCCCGATGCCCCGGCGCAGGCCTAGAGACTTAACGCATGCTTCAGCCCAAACGCACCAAGTATCGCAAGCAGTTCAAGGGCCGCAACCCCGGCCTTGCGCAGCGTGGCGCCAACGTGTCCTTCGGGGAATTCGGCCTGAAGGCAACCAGCCGTGCGCGCATGACGGCGCGCGAGATCGAGGCCGCGCGTCGCGCCATGGCGCGCTACGTGAAGCGCGGCGGCCAGATCTGGATCCGCGTCTTCCCGGACGTGCCGATCACCAAGAAACCGCTGGAAGTACGCATGGGCAGCGGCAAGGGCAACGTGGAGTACTACGTGGCCCGCGTGCAGCCCGGCAAGGTGTTGTTCGAGATGGAGGGCGTGGATGAAGTGACGGCTCGCGAGGCGTTTCGCCTGGCAGGCTCGAAGCTCTCCGTGTCCACCACATTCGTGAAACGGCAGGTTCGCTAAATGGACGCCAAAGAGCTGCGCAGCAAGTCGGCGGCCGAGCTCGCCGATGAACTCGTCAAACTGCGCAAGGAACAATTCGCGCTGCGCATGCAGCGCGCCACCGGGCAGTCGCCCAAACCCGATCAGTTCGGCAAGGTGCGCCGCAATATCGCGCGCCTGAAGACGGTGCTGCGGCAACAGCAGGCCGCAGGCGGAGGCAAGTAAGTGAGCGAACCGAAGGTGAAATCCAAGGTCGAGGCGAAGGGCGCACGCACCCTGACCGGGCGCGTGGTGAGCAACAAGATGCAGAAGACCATCGCGGTGGAGATCGAGCGACTGGTGAAGCATCCGCAGTACGGCAAGTTCGTCCGCCGCACGACCAAACTCCTGGCGCACGACGAGAGCGGCGCCTCGAAAGAGGGCGATCTCGTGACCATTACCCCGTGCCGGCCGATGTCGCGACACAAGTCGTGGCGGCTGCTCGAGGTCGTCGAAAAGGCTTAATCATGATCCAGATGCGCACAATGCTGAATGCCGCTGACAACAGCGGCGCGCGCACCCTGATGTGCATCAAGGTGCTGGGCGGTACGCGCCGTCGCTACGCGACGGTGGGCGATGTCATCAAGGTGAGCGTCAAGGACGCCATCCCGCGCGGCAAGGTGAAGAAGGGCGAGGTTTACGACGCGGTGGTGGTACGGACCACGCACGGCGTGCGCCGTCCCGATGGCTCGCTGATCCGCTTCGACGGCAACGCGGCGGTGCTGCTGACCAACAAGCTCGAGCCGATCGGCACGCGCATCTTCGGGCCGGTCACACGCGAGCTGCGCAACGTGCAGTTCATGAAGATCATCTCGCTGGCACCGGAAGTGTTATGAGGAAGATCAGAAAAGGCGACCAGGTGGTGGTGCTGTCCGGGCGGGACAAGGGCCGCCGTGGCGCGGTGCTCGAGGTTCTGGGCGACGGCCTCCTGGTCGTCGAAAGCATCAATGTCGTGAAGAAGCATCAGCGCGGCAATCCGCAGGGCGGCCAGGCCGGCGGCATCGTCGACAAGACGATGCCCATTCGCGCTTCCAAGGTCGCGATCTGGAATCCGTCGGGCAAGCAGGGCGATCGCGTCGGGGTCAAGACGCTCAACGACGGCCGCAAGGTGCGCTTCTTCAAATCAAACGGAGAAATGATCGACGCGTGAGCGTCGACATACGAAATTCATGCCGAGGCTGCAGCAGTACTATCGCGAGAAGGTCGTGCCCCGTTTGACGCAGGAGCTCGGCCTGAAGAATCCCATGGAGGTGCCGCGCATCACCAAGATCACCATCAACATGGGGGTCGGTGAGGCGGTCGCCGATAAGAAAGTGATGGACGCGGCCGTCGCGGACCTCGCCAAGCTCTCCGGCCAGAAGCCGCTCGTGTGCAAATCGAAGAAGTCGATCGCGTCGTTCAAGCTGCGCGAAGGCCTGGCGGTCGGGTGCAAGGTGACCTTGCGCGGCGCGCGCATGTACGAGTTCCTGGACCGCCTGATCAGCATCGCGATTCCGCGCATCCGCGATTTTCGCGGCATGTCGGCGCGCTCCTTTGACGGCCGCGGCAATTACAGCCTCGGAGTCAAAGAGCAGATCATCTTCCCGGAGATCCAGTACGACCAGGTCGATCAGCTGCGCGGCATGGACATCACGATCACGACGACGGCGACCGACGACAAACAGGGCCGAGCGCTGCTCGAAGCGTTCAGCTTCCCGTTCCGCAAATAATGAGGACTTTCTAAGACTATGGCGAAAACCAACATGGTCGAGCGCGAGAAGCGTCGCGCCAAGGTCGTGAAGAAATACGCGGTCCGACGTGCGGAGCTCAAGGAGCTGATCCGCAGCCCGAAGACGGGGCACGAGGAGCGGCAGGCGGCGCAGGCAAAACTGCAGGCGATGCCGCGCGATGCGAGCGCCACCCGGCNNCGCGCGGCGTGTACCGCAAGTTCGGGCTGTCGCGCGTGAAGATCCGCGAAGTCGCGAATCGCGGCGAAATTCCGGGTCTCGTCAAGGCGAGCTGGTGAGGAACACCGCATGAGTATGACCGATCCTATCGCCGCTCTTCTGACACGCATCAGGAACGGCCAGTCGGCCGGCAAGCCCGAGGTCAGCCTCGCTTCCTCGAAGCTGAAGAAGGCTGTATTGAAGGTGCTGAAGGACGAGGGCTACATCGCCGACTTCCGCCCCGTCGCGGGCGAGGGGCACGAGACCTTGACCGTCGACTTGAAGTACTTCGAGGGCAAGCCCGTGATCGACCGTA
>PMHN01000018.1 GCA_003156695.1 Gammaproteobacteria bacterium | reverse complement strand
TCCTCTTCAATGTTGACCGGTTGAATGTTCAACGCCCCGGGGCCATCGCCGCCGGGCGGGGGAGTGAGAGGGAGTTCGGGGTTTTGATCGTCTGGCATGGGTCAGCTCTTAGCTTCTGCTTCCAGTTTCTAGCCGCACTTCAAGCGGGTCGAAGGCGAGTGGTCGGTGCGCGTGGGGGTCCGCGGATGCCGCGGCCAGGCTTGCAGAGTCCAAAACCGGCGCTATCGGCTAAGCGGGGTCGATGATTTTGCTTAACTTGCGCAAGTGTCGCATCGGCGTCGTGGGTTTGGGGTATGTGGGGTTGCCGCTCGCCGTGGAGTTCGGCAAGCATTTCGACACCGTGGGATTTGACGTCAAGCCGGCGCGAATTGCGGCGCTGAGACGCGGCGTCGACACGACTTTAGAAGCCTCCAAAGCTGAGCTTAAGAATGCGAAGCAGCTCACTTTCTCAACCGATCTCGCCGAGCTTAAACGCTGTCGGGTATTCATCGTCACCGTTCCGACCCCCATCGATGAATACAAACGTCCGGATCTGACGCCGCTCGTTCTCGCCAGTGAGAGCGTGGGTCGAGCCTTGAGGAAGGATTCGGTGGTCGTGTACGAATCGACCGTCTATCCGGGCTGCACCGAAGAGATTTGCGTGCCCATCCTCGAGCGCGAGTCGGGATTAAAATTCAATCGCGACTTCTTCGCCGGTTACAGCCCCGAGCGCATCAATCCGGGCGACAAAGAGCACCGCCTGCCGACCATCCGCAAGATCACCTCGGGCTCCACTGCCGAGGCGGCCGAGTTCGTCGATCAGCTGTACCGTACCATCATCAAGGCGGGCACCTACAAGGCCTCCAGCATCAAGGTGGCCGAAGCTGCGAAGGTCATCGAGAACACCCAGCGCGACGTCAACATCGCGCTTATCAACGAGCTCGCGCTCATCTTCAACCGCCTCGGCATCGATACCGAAGAGGTCCTGAATGCCGCCGGCACCAAATGGAATTTTCTCCCCTTTCGCCCCGGCTTGGTCGGCGGGCACTGCATCGGGGTAGATCCTTATTACCTGACGCATAAGGCGCAGCAGATCGGCTACAACCCGGAGATGATCCTCGCCGGGCGGCGTTTGAACGACAACATGGCAAGCTACGTCGCGGGCCAGATCGTGAAAGAGATGACGAGCAAACGCATTCTCGTCAATGGCGCGCGCGTCCTCATACTCGGCGCGACCTTCAAAGAAAACTGCCCCGACATCCGTAATTCCAAGGTCTTTGATGTCGTGCGCGAGCTTACGAACTATGGCGCCAAGGTGGAGATCTACGATCCGTGGGCGGACAGCGCCGAGTGCAAGCACGAGTATGGCCGGCCCCTCGTGAAGTCACTCAAGCGCGGTCGCTACGATGCCGCGATCGTCGCCGTCGCGCATCGCGAATTTCGCGCCTTGGGCGCGCGCGGCGCGCGCCGGCTGTGCAAGAAGAAGCATGTGCTCTACGATATCAAACACGTCTTCCCAGCCGCGGAGGTCGACGGGCGCCTGTGAAGATCCTGGTCACGGGAGCCGCGGGGTTTATCGGCTCGCATGTCGCGCAGCGCCTGCTAGAACGCGGTTACGAAGTCGTAGGTCTCGACAACCTCAACGACTACTACGACGTCACGCTCAAGCAGGCGCGGCTGGCGCGCCTCACGCCGCAGGCGAATTTCCGCTTCGTGAAACTCGACCTCGCCGACGTGCAGGGGATGGCGGCGCTGTTTGCCAGCGAGAAGTTCGCGCGCGTCGTGCACCTGGCCGCGCAGGCGGGCGTGCGCTACTCGCTCGAGGATCCGCACGCCTACGTGCGCAGCAATGTCACCGGCACCCTCACCGTACTCGAGGGTTGCCGTCACAACGCAGTCGGGCACCTGGTGTACGCATCCACCAGCTCCATCTACGGCGCCAACACCAACATGCCGTTCTCGGTGCACAACATCGCCGACCATCCGCTGTCGCTGTACGCCTCCACCAAGCGCGCCAACGAGCTGATGGCACACAACTACTCGGCGCTGTTCGGCCTGCCAACCACGGGGCTGCGCTTTTTCACGGTATACGGTCCGTGGGGTCGTCCCGACATGGCGCTGTTCCTGTTCACCCGCAACATCCTCGAGGGCAAGCCGATCGACGTGTTCAACCACGGGCACCATCGGCGTGACTTCACCTATGTGGACGACATCGCGGAAGGGGTGGTGCGCGTTGCGGAGCGTCCGCCCCCGCCGGATCCAAAGTGGAACAGCGACGCTCCCGATCCGGCCTCGAGCTTTGCGCCATTTCGTATATACAACATCGGCAACAACCGCCCGGTCGAGCTCATGCGCTACATCGAAGTCATCGAGGAGTGCCTGGGCAAGAAAGCCCAGAAGAATTTCCTCCCCCTGCAGCCCGGAGACGTGCCGGAAACCTGCGCCGACATTGATGACCTGGTGCGCGACGTCGGCTACCGGCCGGCGACGCCGGTGGAAGTCGGGGTGAAGAATTTCGTGGATTGGTTCTGCGGGTATTACGGCTATAAGCACTGATCTGGAGCCGAACCTGGACACGCCCCAACAACCCCGGCCTGCGATGCAGGTGCCGCTGCTGGACCTGAAACCACAGTACCGGCCGCTCGAGGGAGAAATCCAGGCGGCGATCGCCAGGGTGTGCGCGAGCCAGCACTTCATACTTGGCGCCGAGGTCAAGGCGCTCGAGTCAAGCGTAGCCGCGTACAGCCAATGCCGTTACGGCGTCGGGGTTTCCTCGGGCACCGATGCGCTGCT
>PMHN01000047.1:6792-11958 GCA_003156695.1 Gammaproteobacteria bacterium | reverse complement strand
CGTAGTAGGCGGTGAGCGCCGCGGCGCCCCGGACCGTGGTCCGGCGCCACTCGACGGCCGCGCCGGCGACGAGCATGAACGCCGCGGCGGCATAGGCCAGGGCCGTGCGGTGCGGAAAACCATCGGGCACCGGCTGCCCCGGGTCGAAGTCCCNNAGGCCATCGTCGTTCTTTCCGTGGTCACCACTTCCCCACCTTCAATTGCGAACGCGCGGCCGCTGTTGCGCGCAGCGAGCAGCGGGACGACTTTAAACGACGTGTCTACCGAGCGGGTGCTGAAGGGCGACAGCGGAGGCGCCGGTGGCACGACCGGGATTGCCCGGACTCACACCCGGTGCGGGAAGGCGCGAGGGCAGGCAGTTTGAACGGCGGCTGTGTTACGCAGTGTAAAGTGCGCCGACGGGCGCGAGCCAGATCGAGAGGGGCCGACAATGCACTTCCTTGATTTCTTCTCTGCCGAGCCGCAGGGGCAGACGAGTTTGCAGCTCGCGGAACTCCTGCTCGCGCTGCTGCTGTCCTCACTGATCGGCCTGGAGCGCGAATTCAGGATGAAGAGCGCCGGCTTGCGCACCCACACGCTGGTAGGCGTAGCAGCCGCGCTGATCGTACTCGTGTCGAAGTACGGATTCAGCGACGTCATTGTAAAAGATGAGATCGTTCTGGATCCTTCGCGCGTCGCCGCGCAGATCGTCTCCGGNNGCATCGGCTTCATCGGCGGCGGTCTCATCTTTGTGCAGCGGGACATCGTGCGTGGGCTCACCACGGCTGCGATCATCTGGCTCACCGCTGCGGTTGGCATGGCCTGCGGAGCGGGGCTGCCCTTGTTGGCAATATTCGTGACCGGCGCGCATTTCCTGGTGGTGTATGGCTTTACCGCGATCGCGCGGCGGATTCCCTTTGAGCACGCCGACCTGCATGTGCGCTACTNNGAACGCGTCATCCAGTTGTGCACCGGACGCGGCTTCTTCATCCAGGAACTCGCAGTTCAGGGAGACGGTTCGGACGCTAATGCTGAAACGCGTGCCATGCACCTGCAGCTACAGGGCCGCCGGGGGGTGGAGCCCCTGCTGCTGTCTATCGGCGATCTCAAGGGCGTCGTTTCCGTGCAGATGTTTCCGACCGAACACGGGAAAATTTCGTAGCGCAGCGAGCGTGAACAGCGTGAGCGCATCGCCGTGTGCACGCTGCTGCCTCACAGCTCCCGATCGTCCGGCAAGAGCGTCAGCGCGCGCACCTCGAATCTCTGCCAGGGACTGCGCGCCGGTTCCGTGTGGTAGCTGACGGGCTGCCCCTCTTCCATCGTGCTCCACACCAGTCGTGGCGAGGCTTGCGGCGCGGCACGTTGCAGAGTCACGCTGTAGGCGCTCGCCGCTTGCGTCATCGCCTGGAAGCGCTGGGCGATCCGGGCGGCGAGCTCGGGACTGTGGATGATCAGACCGATCTCCGTGTTGAGCCAGCGCGAGCGCTCGTCATAGTTCATCGAACCCACGAACATGGCGGAACGGTCAAATACCAGCAGCTTGGCGTGCAGGCCGTAGGTGCCATGGCGCGTCATCTTGGCGGACTGACCGGTGCCGCGAATGCTCTGCGGATGCGTCCGCAGCTCAAACAGTTCCACGCCGGATTCGAGCAACGCCACGCGGTGGCGCATGTAGCCTGCCTGTGCCAGCGGATCGTTGGTGGCCTCAAGGGAGGTAGTCAGGATCCGCACGCGCCGCTGCGGGGCACCCTTCGCGCTCAGCAGCTTCAATTCTGCCGGGCTTGGGACCAGGTAAGGGGTCACCATCAGCAATTCCGTATGGGTCGCGCCGATCTCTTTTGCCACCAATCCGAACATCAGACTTCCAGCGCGGTCACCTTCTGCGACGCGCTTCTTATCCGGGCTGTCGGAGGCGAGCTCAGCAGCCGCCCAGCTCAACGGTGCTGCGTTTGCGAGCAGACTCGCCAATGGCTCGCCGCTCGCCAGTTTCTCCTGGTAGTTCATGCCCGCGGTGCCGGCTTTCTGCGCAGGGGTCACGCGCCGCGCGAGCTTCGCGACGTTGGCCGCGTCGCCATCATGACGCGACGCCAGGGCCTGGGTGGGAACGGCAAGCTCGCTGTCCCAGAACCGCTCGAAAGTACCGGCAAGCTTGAGCACCACCGGTCCGGTGACGAACACATCGTCATCCGCGAACTGCGACTGCGGATCGACCTGGAAATACTGGTCGCCAATGTTGCGGCCGCCCATGAGCGCGACTGCACCGTCCACAACAAACAGCTTGTTATGCATTCGGTAGTCAAGGCGGCTCTTGCTGAAGGTGAACTCGAGGCCGCGAGCCAGGAGATTATGGCCGCGATAACGCCAGGGATTGAAGACCCGGATTTCCACATGCGGCTGACCCGCGAGCGCGAAAAGCTGTTCGTCGCCGGCAACGGTTTCCGCGTCATCAACGAGAATCCGCACGCGCACCCCGCGCTCCGCGGCGTGCTGCAGCGCCTCCGTGACCAGGCGCCCGGATTCATCGCCATGAAAGATGTAGTACTGAAGGTCAAGAGAGCTTCTGGCCTGCGCGATCAGCTCAAGACGCAGCAGCAACCCGTCGATGCCCGCCGAGTACAGCCGAAATCCCGAGGCCCCGTCATGCGCCAGGGCGTCAGCGGCGAACGGCTGCGTGAGCGCGGCGTTGGGCTGGTAGATGACGGCCACTGCGGCGGGCCGCGGAAAATCGCGGCCGGGCAGACTCGTGCATCCGGCCGCTGTCAGTGCGCAGCAGATCAATAGCGGGCGCAGCATGGTAAGCCGTTGGTGTAGGGTGCATGCCCGACGGCATGCTGCTCCTGCGGTGCCTGTCATGGAGTCAGTACATTCCAGTGGCTGTAGGCCGCGTCTGTCGATTTGCCACGCGCGCGCTCTTGAGGCTACTTTCTCGCATGGCTGCTAGCCGCGCAACCACGACGTCCAGCGAACGGCCGCGCATCGACTCAATCGATCTCCTGCGCGGGCTCATTATGATTGTCATGGCGCTCGATCATAGCCGCGATTTCTTCGGGGATCTCGCGGCGAGCCCGACTGATCTTTCCACGACCACGCCGGCGTTGTTCTTCACCCGCTGGATTACACATTTCTGCGCACCGGTATTTTTCCTCCTCACCGGCGTCGGCGCCCGGCTGATGCTCGAACGGACTTCGAGGAGCGCGTTGTCGCGCTTTCTCTTCACCCGCGGCCTGTGGCTGCTGTTTCTCGACGTCGTGGGAATGCGTTTTGCCCTGCAGTTCAATCTCGACTACCACGTGACGGTGATCACCGTGCTGTGGGGTCTTGGCTGGGCCATGATCGCGCTGGGGGTACTCATCTGGCTGCCGCCGTGGGCCATTGCGGCCTTCGGCATCGTGCTGGTCGCCGGTCACAATGCGCTCGACGAGCTTGACCCGGCCAGCTTCGGGATCCTGAGCCCCTTGTGGATGGTGCTCCACCAGCCGGGGATCGTTCTCAACAACGGCCGAGCGCTGGTGGTGGTCTCCTATGTGCTGATCCCGTGGATAGGGGTGACGGCGCTCGGCTATGTGCTGGGGGCTGCGTATCGCTGGAGCGCGGCGTCACGGCAGCGGTTGCTGTCGAGGCTCGGCGTCGGGCTGGTCGCCGGATTTCTGGCCCTGCGCTTTGCCAACGTTTATGGCGACCCGCTTCCCTGGTCGTGGGGGAAGTCCTCGCTGTGGACGGTAATGTCGTTTCTCAACACCAACAAGTACCCACCCTCATTGCTGTTTCTGATGATGACGCTCGGTCCTGCCATCCTGCTGCTGCGTGCCTGCGACGCTCGTACACCGGCGCTGCTGCGCCCGGCGCTGATCATCGGCAAGGTGCCGCTGTTCTTCTACATCGTGCATTTCTACCTCATCCATGTGCTCGCGGTGGTGGCGAGTTACGTGCGCTTCGGCACGGTCCGCGAAATGTTCCAGTCCCCCGATCTTGGGCATTTCCCTTTCAGCGCCCCGCCAGGCTGGAATCTCGGCCTGCCGATGGTCTACCTGGTGTGGATGGTCGTGGTGCTGGCTCTTTTCCCGATGTGCTACTGGTATGCGGGTTTCAAGCGCCGCCGTAACGACTGGTGGCTCAGTTACCTTTGAGCGCCGGGAGCGTCGGCAATCCCGCGCCGGTGTGGCAGGGCGCGCGCCGGCGGTCCATCATATGAAGCACTACTGAAACCAGGCACTCGGGCGGGTACGACATGGACGAGGTGGTAATCACGACTGCACTGCGTACGGCAGTGGGTAAGTTCGGCGGTTCTCTTGCAAAGGTCCCTGCGACTGAACTTGGCGCCCAGGTCATCAGGGCTTTGCTCAGCGCCAGCGGCGTGAAGCCGGAGCAGGTCTCCGAGGTCATTCTCGGACAGGTGCTGACCGCCGGCTGCGGCCAGAATCCGGCGCGGCAGGCGCTGATCAAGGCGGGAATACCGACCGCCGTGCCGGGCATGACCGTCGGCAAGGTGTGTGGCAGCGGCCTTAAAGCCACGCACCTGGCGGCGCAGGCGATCCGCTGTGGCGATGCGCAGGTCGTGATCGCCGGCGGCCAGGAAAACATGAGCGCCGCGCCGCATCTGCTGAACGGTTCCCGCGACGGCATCCGCATGGGGGACGGCAAACTCGTCGACAGCATGCTCGTCGATGGCCTCGTGGATGCCTACAACCACTACCACATGGGCGTGACGGCCGAGAATGTCGCCCGCAAGTTCGTTATCTCACGCCGCGAGCAGGACGAATTCGCCGCCGCCTCGCAGAAAAAAGCCGAGGCCGCGCAGAAAGCCGGAAAGTTCGCGGCCGAGATTATCCCCGTCGAATCGGTCAGCGGCAAGATCACGACGCGTTTCGACACGGATGAATTCATCCGTCACGGCGTGACCGCCGAGGTGCTCGGCAATCTGAAACCGGCGTTCAGCCCGGATGGCTCCGTCACCGCCGGCAATGCCTCGGGAATCAACGACGGCGCCGCGGCGGTGATCATGATGTCGGCAGCCATGGCCAGCGAGCTGGGGTTGAAACCGCTCGCGCGGATTCGTGCCTACGCCTCTGCAGGTGTGGATCCAAGCATCATGGGGATGGGCCCGGTGCCGGCGAGCCAGTTGTGTTTGCGCAAGGCGGGCTGGAAGGCCGACGATCTGGATCTGATGGAGATCAACGAGGCCTTCGC
>PMHN01000047.1:0-6761 GCA_003156695.1 Gammaproteobacteria bacterium | reverse complement strand
TGTGCATCGGCGGCGGGATGGGCGTGGCACTGGCGCTGGAGCGCTAGGCGCTGGGGCCAAATAACAGGGGAATCTGCATGGAATCGAAGAAGCGTATTGCGGTGGTGACCGGGGGAATGGGCGGACTGGGGGAGGCGATCTGCATCAAGCTCGCCATGCTTGGCGATACGGTGGTCACGACCTATTCGCCGGCCAACACCAAGTCACAGCAGTGGCTCGGGGAGATGAAGGAGCGCGGCTATAACTTTCATGCCTATGCGTGCGATGTCACCGAGTGGGATTCCTGCGTCGCCTGTATCGCCCGCGTGACCGCCGAGNNGTGCTGGTCAACAACGCCGGCGTCACCCGCGATATGACTTTCCGCAAGATGGACCGGATCAACTGGGACGCGGTGATGCATACCAACCTGGATTCGTGCTTCAACATGACCAAGCAGGTGTGCGACGGCATGGTGGAGCGCGGCTGGGGCCGGATCATCAACATCTCATCGGTCAACGGCCAGAAGGGCGCCTTCGGCCAGACCAACTACTCGGCCGCGAAGGCCGGCATGCACGGCTTCAGCAAGGCGCTGTCGCTCGAGGTGGCGCGCAAGGGGGTCACGGTCAATACCATCTCCCCGGGCTACATCGGCACCAAGATGGTCATGGCCATTCCCCGCGAGGTGCTCGACACCAAGATCATTCCGCAGATTCCCATGGGACGGCTCGGTAAACCCGAAGAGGTGGCGGGACTCGTGGCCTACCTCGCCAGCGAAGAGGCCGCATTCGTGACTGGCGCCAACATCGCCATCAATGGTGGCCAGCACATGCAATAGGGCTGGCAGCAGAGTGGCCTTTAGTGCAGGCGCGTATCGCCTGCACTAAAGGCATGCGCCGTTGCCGCCTCAGGCGGGCTTGGTCGGAGTCGGAATCGTTCCGGCGGGCGTCAGCTTGTCGATCGCCGTGGGCAGCATCTGCGACAGCTTGGTCGCCAGATCCTGCGGGTTCACGCCCGCCTTCGCCGCCAGCTGGCTGATCATGCCGCTGCCGAATGCCTGGTTCACTTGCGCGGGTGAAATGGGCTGATTAGGTCCATTTGAGATCCACGACTTGGCGACTCCGCCGAGTCCCTGGCTCTCCAGCTGTGAGACCACACCCTGCACGCCGCCATGCTGCTGAATGAGGGAACTCACCACCGTCACCATTTCGGCGCCGACTGCGCCACCTATCAAGCCATCCAATAAGCCCATATTGTTCTCCGGGTCGTGAGTGGGATCCGCCGCGGCATTGTGCTGCAAAGGCAACGCGCGGCTCAAGGCCCTCGCGGCGCTGCCGCGTGCACGTCACGCGAGATTCACACCAGGCAGACGGCGGGGTCCCTCCCGCCGCCCCGATCGACACAGTCTGTTACTGGCAGGTCTTGCCGTGAGCCGCGTGGAAGCCCTGGGCCTTCGCGTTCGCTTCGGAAAGGTACTCGCCGTCCTGCGTTTTGCCGTAGTACTTGTCGGTCGAGCAGTGATACGCCTTGGTGGACCTGTTCACCCAGACCATGCCGGGGCCGCCACCGGGGACCGCTGTCGCGGCCAACGCCGGGGCTGCCGTGGCGGACTTCGCAGCGGCGGGCGCTGCAGCCGGAGCCGCGGTGGCAGCGGCGGCAGAAGCTGCCGTGCCCGTGGCAGGTGTCGCGGCTGCTGCTCCGTACCACTGCTTGACTCCCTGGTGGCCGGCGCACGCGCCTTTCCTGGTCGCGCCCGAATAGTAGCTGCCGTCCTTGCACAGACCGGTGGAGCCGGCCGGTGCATCAGCCGGGGCCTGAGCGAAACTCACACTCGCCAGGGCGAGCGCGGCGGCGAGCGCGGCAATTCCGATTGACTTCGACATGAGCCGTCACCTCTGCATGAGTGTTGAGACAGGCGTTGGCGCCCGGAAATCATTGCGACGCCGAGCATGCTCGGGTCGAGCTGAACGGCCAGTGAACTTGCCACGGGGCCGCCGGGCGGGAGTTGTCGGGCGGCCGTGCGCGGGGCAGCACTTTATTATATTATTATGACGACATTAAAAAGGCGCGGTCATTGGCGCGCGTGATTACGGGCGGTGTTCGAGCATGCGACAGGTGAAAACGCTGGGGTTACTGGGTACCGGAGTCATCGGCGGTGGTTGGGCGGCGCGCGCGCTGCACTTCGGGATCGACGTCGTCGCCGCGGACCTCAACCCACAGATGGAAGAGTGGATCCGGGGCGCGGTTGCCAATGCCGACGGGGCGCTCGCGCAACTGACGTTTGCGCCGCTGCCGCGCAAGGGGACCCTGTCCTTCACCACCGACCTCGACGCCATGGCGCGGCAGGCAGACTTCATCCAGGAGAACATTCCCGAGCAGCTCGAGCTCAAGCAGCGCGTGCTGGCTGGGGTCAGCCGGCAGGCGCCCGCTGATGTGGTGATCGCCTCCAGCACCTCCGGGCTGCTGCCCTCGGACCTGCAACGCGACATGGATGCGCCGGAACGCTTCCTGGTCGCGCATCCTTTTAACCCGGTGTACCTGCTGCCACTGGTGGAGTTGGTCGGTGGCAAACAGACCTCGGCGGCCGCACTGGATGCCGCCAGCGCCTTCATGACCTACATCGGCATGCACCCGTTGCGCGTGCGCAGGGAAGTGCCCGGGCATCTCACCGACCGCCTGCAGGAGGCGATCTGGCGCGAGATCCTGCACATGGTCAACGAAGGTGTGGCGACCACGGGCGAGCTCGATGACGCCATCGTGTACGGGCCGGGACTGCGCTGGGCGGGTATGGGTACCAACCTGATCTACCACCTCGCCGGCGGTGAAACCGGCATGCGGCACATGCTCAGGCAATTCGGGCCGTGTCTGAAGTGGCCGTGGACCAAGCTTGAGGCCCCGGAGCTGACCGAGTCACTCATCGATGCGATGGTTGCCGGCACGCAGGCGCAGGCGGCCGGCCGCTCGATCCGCGAACTGGAGCGCCTGCGGGACGACTACCTGGTCGCCATTCAGCAGGTGCTGAAGAATTTCAACATCGGGGCGGGTGCGACGCTGCGCGCGCTCGAGGAACGCCTGTACGCGAGTGCCGCGACCGCGGCTGCGGGAGTGTCTGAGGCCGCGCACGAGCGGCCGCTGTGGCGCCTGGAGACCCAGGTGCGCCCGGAATGGATCGACTACAACGGCCACATGACCGATTCGCGCTACCTGCAGGTGTTTGGTGATGCGACCGATGCGCTCTTCAGACACGCCGGTATCGACGACGCCTATCGTAAGTCGGGGCACGCGATGTACAGCGTCGAAGCGCACCTCACGCATCGCGCCGAAGCGCGTGCCCTCGAGCCGCTGTATGTCACGACCCGGGTGCTGGAGGTCGCCGACAAGCGCGTGCGGCTCTTTCATAGTCTGCATCGGCGGCGCGATGACGCGCTGCTCGGCACTGCCGAGCAGCTGTATGTGCACGTGAGTGGGTCACCCGCCAGGGCCTCGCCCATGGATGGGGCGGTACACGCGCGCCTCGCCGCCGTGCAGGCCGCACACGCACACCTACCGGCGCGCGTGTAAAGGACAGACCATGCCCAAGATCGTCGATCACGAGCAGCGCCGCGAGGAGATTGCGCTGGTTGCCTGCCGGGTCGTAGCGCAGTACGGCTTTGAACAGGCGACCATCGTGCGCATTGCGCGCGAGGCGGGCTACACCACCGGCATGGTGGCGCATTACTTCGACACCAAGCAGGACATCGTCATCGCCGCCTTGCGTCTGATTCTGCGCCGCATCGAAGAGCGGCTCACCCCGAGCGGCGCAGACCGGCCGGCGGAGCTGCTCGCGGTGCTGACCGAGGCGCTGCCGGTTGACGAGACGCGCTACACCGAGTGTGCGTTCTGGATCGCGTTCTGGGGACAGGTGCCGGCCGACAAGCGCCTGAAGCGCATCAACGGCTGGTTGCATCGCGAGTATCTGCGCCTGTTCGAGCGCTGCCTCGCACGCGGCTGGAGCGGGTGGCAGGGGTGGCCAGCCGCGACGCGCGAGCAGGTGCTGCGTTCGGTGATGACCTTCATCAATGGCATCACCGCCAGCACCGTGACCAGTCGCAGCGACTGGCCGGCCGAGCGCCAGATCGGACAATTGCGCCTGCAGCTGCAGTTGCTGCACGGCTGGGCGACGCGCCGCGCCGGCTCCGCGACGCAGCGCACCAGCCGCAGGGCGTCCGCATGAGGAGAACCTGATGGACTTTGCGCTGACCGAAGAACAGCAGCTGATCGTCAGCACCACCCGCGAATTCGTCCGCCAGGAACTCGTGCCTCACGAGCGCGAGGTTGAGGACACCGGTAAGTTGCGCGAGGATTTGCGGCGCGAACTGAAGGCCAAGGCGATTGCAGCCGGCCTGTACGCGGCCAACATGCCCACCGAGGTCGGTGGGGCGGGGCTCGATGCGGTGAGCTGGATGCTGTACGAGAAGGAACTCGGACACACGAGCTATGTGCTGCACAGCGCCTGCGTCGCGCGTCCCTCGAACATCCTCCTGGCTTGCGAGGGCGCCCAGCGCGAGCGCTACCTGCTGCCGGCGGTCCGCGGTGAACGCAGCGAATGCCTGGCGATGAGCGAGCCGGAGGCCGGCTCGGATCTGCGTGGCATGAGGACCAGCGCGCGGCTGGTGGGCGGGGATTTCATCGTCAACGGCACCAAGCACTTTATCAGCCATGCCGACCACGCGGACTTCGTGATCCTGTTTGCTGCCACGGGCGAGGAGGACACGCCACGCGGCAAGCGCCGGCTCATCACTGCATTCCTGGTCGATACCGGTACCGCCGGCTTCAAGGTGCGGCCGGGTTACCAGAACGTCTCACACCGCGGCTACACCAACAGCATTCTGGAGTTCACCGACTGCCGTTTGCCCGCGGCGGCGGTGCTGGGGCAGCTGCACCAGGGATTTGAAGTTGCCAACACCTGGCTCGGGGCGACGCGCCTGCAGGTGGCGGCGAATTGCCTCGGCCGCGCGCAGCGGGCGCTTGAATGCGCCATGCAATGGGCGGTGGATCGCAGGCAGTTCGGGCAGCAGATCGGCAAGTTCCAGGGTGTGTCATTCAAGCTCGCGGACATGGCGGTCGAGCTGCGTGCTGCGGAGCTGCTGACACTGGAAGCGGCCTGGAAGCTGCAACACAAGACTGCAACCGACGCCGACATGGCAATCGCGAAGCTCAAGGCGACCGAGATGCTGGCGATGGTCGCGGACGAGGCGCTGCAGATTCACGGCGGCATGGGACTCATGACCGAGATGCCGCTGGAGCGGATCTGGCGTGACGCGCGCATCGAGCGCATCTGGGATGGCACCAGTGAAGTGCAACGGCACATCATCTCGCGCGCGCTGCTGCGCCCGCTGGGTGGCTGAAGGCCGTGCCGGATGCTGCCCCGGCAGCCGTGCGCCTGAACTGCTACTTGCCCTTCCAGACGGGCTTGCGCTTGGCGGCAAAGGCGCTCGCTCCCTCCTTGAGGTCCTCCGAGCGAATGACCTGCTGCACGCCGGCCAGGCTGTCGTGCACCTCAAACGCGGGGTTCTCGGCCACCATCTCGGTGTGGCGCAGCAGCTGCTTGATGGCCGGAAACAACAGCGGCGGCCCGTCGGCGAGCTGGCGGGCAATCTCACGCGCTTTCGCGAGTCCCTGGCCCTTGGGCACCACGTGGTTGGCCAGTCCCCAGTGCCTGGCCTCCTGCGCGTCCATCCAGCGCCCGGTCATCAGGAACTCGACGGCGACGTGATAGGGGATACGGCGCCGCAACTTGATGGTGCCGGCGTCAGCGAGCACACCAACATTGATCTCGGGGAGCGCGAACTTCGCGTGTTCCTCCATCACGATGATGTCGGTGCCCAGCACGATCTCGAAGCCCCCGCCGCAGGCGATGCCGTTGACCGCCGCAATGAGGGGCTTGTCGAGATTGCGCGGATGATTCAGGCCGCCGAAGCCGCCCACTCCCCAGTCCTCGTCTGAGCGCTCACCGGCGGCTGCCGCTTTCAGGTCCCAGCCGGGACAGAAGAAGCGCTCACCGGCACCCGTCACGATCGCCACGCGCAGCGCCGGGTCGTCGCGGAAAGCGGTGAACACGTCGTTCAGCCGCCGGCTGGCCGCCAGGTCGATGGCGTTCGCCTTCGGGCGATCGATGGTCACCTCGAGCACCGCGCCATCGGTTGCTGTCTTGATGCCGTGGGACATGGTCAGCGTTCCTCCACCAGGCGGATCAAAGCGTCGACCGCCACGGCGCCGCTTCCGGCCGGGCGCACGATGACGGGATTCATATCGAGTTCCACCAGCCGCTCGAGATTGGCGGCAGCATAGCGCGTGCAGGCGAGTACGGCCTCCACCAGCGCCGCGACATCCGCGGCGGGCTGACCGCGGTAACCGGCGAGCAATTTCCCCACCCGCAGCTTACGCAGCGCCGTCTCAATAGAGGCCGCCTCGAACGGCGGCAGCAGGCACACGCTGTCGCCCAGCAGTTCAGTCAGAACGCCCCCCGCGCCGAGCACCAGCAACTGACCGAACTGCGGATCGACGGACATGCCGACCAGGATTTCCACGACACCGTCGGTCACCATCTCTTCGACCAGTAACGTAGTCGCAAGACTCGACAGGCGCTGCGCGGCGGCGCCGGCCTCGGCCGCGCTGCGCACGTTAAGCACCACTCCGCCGAGCTCGGATTTGTGCTCCAGCGCCGCGCCCGCCGCCTTGATCACCACCGGAAAACCGAGCCGCCCGGCAGCGTCGGCGGCATCGCGGACGCTCACGAGCATGCC
>PMHN01000273.1 GCA_003156695.1 Gammaproteobacteria bacterium | reverse complement strand
TGGCCGGCTGCGGCGGTGCCACGCCCTAGCGAGCGATTTTGGCGGACATCAGGTTCGTTTCCGCGGGCAAAGCGCGTGGGTTTTGCCCGCTGTGCTTTAAGGAGCTTCGGCCATGCCCCGTCTTCGGGTCGCAACGTGGATTCTCGTCGGGTGCGCAGCGTTGCTCGCCGCGTGCGTGGCTGAGTTCGGTAACCGCGAACCTGAGCCCGGCGCGGGACCTGGCGGTAAGCCCCTGCGCACGGTCACGGAGTCCGCGGTTGGCATGCCGGCGGTGGCATCGGCGCCCATCTACCCCGTGACCGCACGCGTCGGCGTGTCGGATAACTATTTCGGCACCCGCGTCGAGGATCCCTACCGCTGGCTCGAGGATCTGGACTCGCCGGCGGTGCACAACTGGGTGACGGAACAAAACGCGCTGTCGGAGCCACGGCTCGCGGCGCTGCCGCAGCGGGCGTGGCTCCAGGCGCGCCTGACGCAGCTGTGGAACTACGAGCGCTACGATCTGCCGGTGGTCCGCGGCGGCCATTATTTCTATCTTCACAACGATGGGCAGCAGAACCAAGGCGTACTGCAGGTCTCGGAGAACCTCGATTCCCCGGGACGTGTGCTGTTTGATCCGAACGCGGTTCGCGAGGACGCGACCGTATCGCTGTCGGAATTCACCCCCGACGAACAGGGCGACGTCGTTGCCTATGCGGTGTCGGATGGCGGCAGCGACTGGCAGGCCTGGCGGTTCCGGCGCGTGGCCGACGCGCAGGATCTCACCGACGTGCTGCGCTTCACCAAGTTCTGGGGCGTGTCCTGGGCGCGCGATGGATCGGGCGTCTACTACAGCCGGTATCCCACGCTGCCCAACGGCAAGGGCGACGATNNCCGGCCATCTATTTTCACAAGCTCGGCACCGGGCAGGATACGGATCGGCTCGTCTATGCGATGACCGATCGCAGCACGCGCATTCCGAGCGGACGCGTGACCGACGACGGACACTATCTCGTCATCACCCAGACCGAAGGCTACGAGCACAACGGCGTGGTACTTCTTGACCTGCGGCGCGCAGACGCGAAGGTGCAGCCGTTGTTTGCAGCGTGGGACGCGCTCTACACCTTCATTGGCGCGCACGGCGATGAGCTGTTCTTTCAGACCACACACGAGGCGCCACTCGGCCGGGTGATCGCAGTGGATGCACGCGAGCCGCAGGCCCCGGCGCGCACCGTCGTGCCCGAAGGCACCACCGCACTTGAGGAAGCCAGCTACGTCGGCGGGCGGGTCATCACCAAATACGTCGAAGACGCGCACGATGTTGCGCGGGTATACGAGCGCGATGGGCGTCCCGTCGGCAGCGTGAAGCTGCCGGGCTTGGGCGGGATCGAGGGCTTTTACGGCAAGGGAACCCAGTCCGAGACCTTCTTCTCCTACACCGATTTCCTCACACCCCGGAAAATCTACCGTTTTGATGTGGCCGCCAACCAGGCGAGCCTGTGGCGTGAGCCACAAATCCCCTCGCTGAGTCCGCAATTCGTCACCGAGCAGGTGTTCTTCAACAGCAAGGACGGCACGCGCGTGCCGATGTACATCACGCATCGGCGCGACCTGGCGAAGGACGGCAACCAGCCGGTCCTGCTCTACGGCTACGGGGGCTTCGACATCTCGCTTACGCCTGCCTATCGGCCGTCGGTACAGGCGTGGCTCGAGATGGGAGGCACGTACGCGGAAACCAATCTGCGCGGCGGCGGTGAGTACGGCGAAGCCTGGCACAAGGCCGGCACGCTCACGCAAAAGCAACACGTGTTCGATGACTTCATCGCCGCGGCCGAATACCTCATCGGCGAGCACTACACGCGGCCCGCGAAGCTGGGCATTCACGGCCGCAGTAACGGCGGGCTGCTGGTCGGTGCGGTGCTGACGCAGCGCCCGGATCTCTTCGGTGCGGCACTGCCGGCGGTGGGGGTGCTCGACATGCTTCGCTACCAGACCGCCAACGCCAACGCGCGGCAGTGGTCATCCGACTACGGACTGTCCGAGGATCCGGAGCAGTTCAAGGCGCTGTACGCCTACTCGCCGGTGCAGAACGTCAAGAAGGGCGTGTGTTATCCGCCGACGCTCATTACCACGGCGGATCACGATGATCGCGTGGTGCCCTGGCACAGCTACAAGTTCGCAGCCAGCCTGCAGGCGGCGCAGATCTGCCCGAATCCCATCCTCATCCGTGTCGAGACCCGCGCCGGTCACGGTGCCGGCAAGCCGGTGTGGATGCAGGTGGATGACTACGCCGACCAGTGGGCGTTTCTCGCGCGCTGGTTAGGGATGAGCACTCCGGCGGGGTAGCGTCACGGGGTGCTGGTGCGGTACAGGCTCCGTGTCGGGCTTGAGGATCGCTTTGATCTGCAGGGTGACCGGATCAAACACCGCGAGCAGGCGCAGGACACCGTCGGCGCCCCACATGACAAGCCCGCTACGTTGCTGCGGTGCCAGGCCGTCTGCGGACATGCGTGCCATTAGCGACTGCTTTTGCGCCTTGTTCAACTGCTTGATGTCATCGAGCCGCATGAGCTGCTCCCGCAGCTGCGGCAGACCCTGAGCCCATGGCTTGAAGTACCGCGGCATATCGACGACGTCCTTGCCGCCGCCAAAGACCGCGGAGTTCACTATCTTGGCCGCGTCCTGCGGGTTGTCCGGCAACGGCGCCCAGACCCAGCGCGGCAGGCTATACCAATGCGGCGCGAAGAGCGGATTCTGTCGGCGTGCCAGAGCGATCTCGCCAGGCTCGATATCGGAGGCCTGCACCATCGACAGGCTATTCACCGAGAAGGCGTAGTACAGGGGACGCCCCTGCCACAGCGTCGCGGCCCCGTAGATGAGCGCCGCAATCTGCACCGTGACGATGATCGCGATGTCACGCGTGAGTTCCCGGCGGGGTTTGCGCGGGTTGGCGATGATAAATGTCAGTGTGGGACCGAGCGCCAGGTCAACGATCCCCACGATCAGCAGCACGTGAAGTACACCGCTGAGATACCAGCCCGGCCAGCGATACCAGCCCAGGTAAAGTCCGCCAAGAATCAGTGTCAGTGCGCAGGCGCTGCCCGTGAGGTGCAGGCCAAGGGCCCTTAACCGGAATCTCATGCGTCAGGCGATCCTTTCAGTGGTTTCTCATCGGCGGCGGCGGCATCTTCCTGCATGGGCGCGGCATCATCGGGGATGGCGCGCTGCTCCGTCAGCCACGCACCCAGGTCGATCAACCGGCAGCGCTCACTGCAGAACGGACGAAACGGGGCCGTCTGCCAGTCCAATTCGCGCCGGCACGTCGGACATTTGACGCGAGCGGGGCTCATCGAGTCGCAGGCCGGGCAGCGCCCTTAAGCGCAGCAGCTCAGAGTGAACGGGACGTCGGCCTGCGACTGGGTCGGCCGCGTCGCGAGCCCGTTCCAGGTCAGGAAGCGCACGCTGCAGCGATGATGGCTGCCGCTGATTTCCGGGTAGAGTCCCGCCGAGGTCGGCAGCGCGATGCGCAGCAATTGCAGTGGATTGTCACGTTCGAAAGTGATGGCAAAAACCCCGCCTTTGGCGATCTCCGGGCGGCTGCGGCCGTTCTCGCGTGTCAGCCACAGGAGCTCCGCGATCGCATCACACAAGGGGCGCAGGAGTCCCAGCCACTGGCTGAAGGTGCGCATGCGCGCCTCATCCGCCTGCGTGAGCCAGAAGTAGTAATCGGGCAGATCGAACTCGCAGGTGCCCCCCGGGATGGCGCTGCGATGCTTGATGGCGCTCACGAATTCCGAATCGCGCAGCGGCTGCAGGAATGCGGAACCTGCGTTCATGAGGTCAGCACGCAGCCGCAGCAGG
The DNA here is from genome assembly GCA_003156695.1 of Gammaproteobacteria bacterium. Classification (GTDB taxonomy): domain Bacteria; phylum Pseudomonadota; class Gammaproteobacteria; order Steroidobacterales; family Steroidobacteraceae; genus 13-2-20CM-66-19. The sequence goes on along the minus strand of PMHN01000273.1, from coordinate 5,108 downwards.
TTCGACATGAGGGTCTTGAGTCGCTGCGTATCGACGCCGGGATTGGCCTGGAACTCGCTGAGCGTCGTGAGCTGGCTCTCCAGTTCCTTCAGCACATCCGAGCGCACATCCCCGCGCGTGCCAATGGCGAGGATGTCGATCAGGCTCGACATTGCCGCCCGGCTGCCCCACGGGCTCGCCATCTCGTTGTGGTAGAGCGCCTGGTTGTAGAGAAAATCCAGCCGCAGGAACGTACGCATGCGCTCGTTGAGCGGCTGCTCGAAGATCAGCACCTGCGGATCGGCCTCGGCTTCTGCCGCAGGCCCGGATTCTGGAACGGGTTCCATCATGGGCCTATTGTGCAAGACGCGCACGCCGCACGTAAACGCTCAAGAACGTGGCTGAACCGCGAGCGCGAGGTAGCGTGCGTGCAGCGTCGCGACCTGGTTCTGCACGGCACTCATATCGGCATCGTTCGTGATGACATCGTTGGCTGCCTTCACGCGTGTGCTGCGTGAGACCTGGGCGTCGAGAATCGCCCGCACCTGCGCCAGTGTCGATCCGTCGCGCGCGCGCAGCCGGCTGATCTGCAGGGCCTCATCGCAGTCCACCACCAGCACGCGGTCAACCTGCGAGCCGAGGTGCTTCTCGACCAGCAGTGGAATGATCAGGATCTGGTAGGGGCCTCCCGCGGTCGCCGAGCGCGCTTCCAGCGCCGCGCCGATAGCGGGATGCGTAAGCGCTTCCAGATCCGCCCGGGCCCTGGGGTCCGAGAACACGATGTCGCGCAGCGCCGGGCGATCCAGATGGCCGTCGGCGGTGAGGATGGTCGGGCCGAAACGTTCCACCAGCCGCTCGAGCGGCGGCTGGCCGGGCTCGACGACCTCGCGGGCAACCTGGTCGCTGTCGAGGATTGGCACGCCCAGAGCGCCGAAGAACTTCGCCGCGGTCGACTTGCCGCTGGCGATGCCGCCGGTGAGTCCGACGCGAAATACACGCGCGCTCACGGGCGCAGGTAAGCCGCGACGATCTGCTGACCGAACAGCAGAATCAGCCAGCCTGCTGCAGCGAGGAACGGCCCAAACGCAATCGGGGTCGAGCGATGCTGTTTGCGGATGGTAAGCATTGCGATGCCGGTGACCGCGCCCACGGCGGAAGCCAGGAGAATGATCGGCAGCAGCATCTGCCAGCCGAGCCATGCGCCGAGCGCTGCAAACAGCTTGAAGTCACCGTAGCCCATGCCTTCCTTTCCCGTGAGGAGCCGGAAGAGATGATAGACGCTCCACAGGCTCACGTAACCGGCGATCGCGCCGGTGAGGCTGGAACGCACATCCACCGGCACCGCGGCTCCCGCGGAGAGCGGCAGCCACAGGCTCGCGCACAGGCCGAGCCACAGGAGCNNATACCCTGCGGCCGCGCCGATGACACTCGAGCGCAGGTCGACCGGAATCGAGGCATTCGCCTGGGCGGCGCCCGCGAGGCTCAAAAGGAGCCCGAGCCACAGGAGCGGCAGCGTCAGGCTGTCCGGCAGCAGCTGATGGTCCAGATCGATGCAGGCCAGGGCAATGAGGAACCAGGTAAGAACAAGTCCGGCCAGGGCAGCCCACCCAAATCCGAATTTCCATGCCACGAGCGCCGAAAGGATCCCCGTGAGTGCTTCCACCAGCGGGTAGCGCGCGCTGATTGCCGTGCCGCAGTTCGCGCAGCGACCCTTCAGCACCAGGTAAGACAGCACCGGGATATTCTGCAGCGCGCCGATGGGCGCCTTGCACTCAGGACACGCGGATCGCGGCACGATGAGGTTAAACCGCTGCACCGCAACCGCGGGCACGGTCGTGGCCCCGGCGTCCGCGCCCTGAGCTTCCGCGCACTGCTCGCGCCATTGGCGCTCGAGCATGACCGGTAAGCGATAGATGACGACGTTGAGGAAACTGCCGACGATGAGACCGAGCACCACGCAGGTGCCGACAAAAAGCGCCGGGGAGGTTGCCAGAAGCTCGATCACCGAGGGCATGGATGCCTTTACCTGGTAAAGAAAACGCCGCGCTAAGCGCGGCGCTCTCTGGACACGGAAGTCCTAAAGGTCAGATCACGGAAGCGAGCTTGAAGATCGGCAGGTACATGGCGATCACGAGTCCGCCCACGAGCACGCCCAGGATCACCATGATCAGGGGCTCCAGCAGGCTCGACATTGCATCGACCGCGTTGTCGACCTCCGCCTCGTAGAAGGTGGCCACTTTGCTGGACATCTCATCCAGCGAGCCAGACTCCTCGCCGACGGCGATCATCTGGTTGACCATGTTGGGGAAGAGGCCGGTGTTTTCCATCGCGCGCTGCAAGCGCTGACCGGTTGAGACCTCGTCGCGCATCGCAAGCACACCCTTCTCGTAGACGCTGTTGCCCGTGGCGCCGGCCACAGATTGGAGCGCTTCCACGAGCGGCACGCCGGCGGCGAACATGGTCGAGAGCGTGCGCGCATAACGCGCGATAGCTGCTTTCCTCATGATCGGGCCGATGATCGGTACGCTGAGTGTCATGCGGTCGAGGAATTCGCGCATGGCCCTCGAGCGCTTCTTGAAATAGATGAACGCCGCGATCGCGCCGCCAACCACGATGGCGATGAAGATCCCGTCGTGCTGTACGAATTTCGAAAGACCGATCACGAACTGCGTGAAGGCGGGCAGGTCGGCGCCAAAGCCCTTGTAGAGGTTTTCGAACTCAGGAATCACGAAGATCAGGAGGATCGTCGTGACGATGATCGCGACCCCGAGCACCGCGGTGGGATAGAAGAGGGCTTTTTTCACCTTCTTCTTCAGCGCCTCGGTCTTTTCCTTGTACGTGGCGATCTTGTCGAGCAACGATTCGAGGGCGCCAGCCTGCTCGCCGGCCTGCACGAGATTCACGAACAGGTCGTCGAAATACAGCGGGTGCTTTCCCAGGGCCTCGTGCAGCGATGTGCCTCCCTCCACGTCAACTTTGATGTCGAGGATCAGTCTTTGCATCGCCGGCTTGTCGTTGCCGTTACCGACGATCTCAAACCCCTGCACGAGCGGTATGCCCGCGGCCAGCATGGTGGCGAGCTGCCGGCTGAAAGTCGCGACATCGCCAGCATTGACCTTGCCGCCCTTGCGGCCCTGGCTTTGCTTCTTGATTTTCGACGGTGCCACGCCCTGGCGCCGCAATTCTGCGCGCAGCGCCTGTTCGTCGGGCGCCAGGCTCCTGCCCTTGATGCGCGCCCCGCGTTTGTCGCGGCCCTCCCAGGCGAAGGGGATGTCGCGTTTGATTGCCTTGACTGTGGCGGTTGCTGCTGGAGCCATAGGTTACTTCCGTAGCGTCACTCAACCGTGATGCTGTTGACTTCCTGGAGACTGGTGAGGCCGTTCTTGACTTTCTCAAGCCCCGCACGTCGCAAATCCCACACCCCTTCCTTGGCTGCCTGCGCGGCTATTTCCACGGCACTGCCCAGGGCGAGAATGATGCGGGCGATTGACTCTGTCACCGGCAAGACCTGGTAGATGCCCACGCGGCCCTTATAGCCGTCGGTGCAATTCGAGCAGCCCTTGGGAACGAAGATCTTGAGGCCCTGAGCGACGTCAATCTCGGTGAAGCCCTCCTTGAGCAGGGCTTCCTTCGGGATATCCGCGGGCTGCTTGCAGTGCGAGCACAGGCGTCGCGCGAGGCGCTGCGCAATGATGAGGCTCACAGAGGTCGCAATCGCGTAGGGCTTCACGCCCATGTCAATCATGCGCGTCAGTGTCGATGGCGCATCGTTCGTGTGCAGAGTGGACAGCACCAGGTGGCCCGTCTGGGCGGCCTTGATGGCGATCTCGGCGGTCTCCAGGTCCCGGATCTCGCCCACCATGATGACGTCGGGGTCCTGGCGGAGGAACGCGCGCATGGCGGCGGCAAAGGTCAACCCAACCTTGGCATTGACATTGACCTGGTTGACGCCCGGGAGATTGATTTCCGCCGGATCCTCGGCGGTGGAGATGTTGGTGTCCTCGCGGTTGAGGATGTGCAGGCCGGTGTACAGGGAGACGGTCTTGCCGCTGCCGGTAGGTCCGGTGACCAGGATCATGCCCTGCGGCTTGGCCAGGTATTTGTTGTACAGGTCCTTCTGGAAGGGTTCATAGCCAAGAGAATCGATGCCGAGGGCCGCCTGCGCCGGATCGAGAATACGCAGGACGATCTTCTCGCCGAAGAGCGTGGGACAAGTGCTGACGCGAAAATCGATGGCGCGGGTCTTCGACAGCTTCATCTTGATGCGGCCGTCCTGTGGGACCCGCCGCTCAGCGATATCCAGGCGCGACATCACCTTCAGGCGCGCGGACAGCTTCGGCGCCAGCTGCACCGGCGGCTGCGCAATCTCCTTCAGCACGCCGTCCATGCGCAGGCGCACGCGATAGATTTTCTCGAACGGCTCGAAGTGAATGTCGGATGCGCCCTTGCGAATGGCATCGAGCATCACCTTGTTGACGAAGCGCACGATCGGGGCGTCTTCGACGTCGTCGCGGCCGAGCTTGTCGTCAAGTTCGCTCTCGTCGGCGCCGATCTCAAGCGCTTCGAGATCGACGTCATCGCCCGCCAGATCCGACATCTGGTTGTCGGTCTGCTCCAGGGCCTTGTCGATGGCTTTCTGCAGCTTGTCGTCTTCCACGACAACCGCTTCGACATTCAGGCTCGTGTGGAACTTGATCTCGTCGAAGGCGGGGAGATCCGTGGGGTCGGCGACCGCCAGAAACATCCGCTTGCCGCGACGGAACAGGGGCAGCACGCGATGCTTGGCGAGGAGCTTGTCGCTCACCAGGCGNNGCCAGGGCGATGTCACGCGCGTTGGCGACCCCACTCGTCACGAGCTGCGTGACGACGTTCGTCTTGCGCTCGCGCGCCGCGTTTACGGCATGGAGCATTGCGGCGTGCTCAACGACGCCGTCCTGCACCAGGCGCTGCGGCAGGCCACCGAAGCCCGTGCGCGTAGCACTGAGCGCTAAAGAAGCGTTGTCATTCATGGACTTATGGTAAGCGAACCAAGCCGGACATTCAGTTTACTCGAGCGTGCGGTGCACGCAATTGTCAAATCCGCACCGATTCTGAATGAGGGGCCCCTTGCGCGGCGGGGCGCGCGTCAC
>PMHN01000071.1:14458-14812 GCA_003156695.1 Gammaproteobacteria bacterium | reverse complement strand
AGCTCGAAATCCTTGTACGGCCGCACCGAGACGAGATCGTCCACGGCACCGTCCTTGGTGAGCATACCGTCCGCGACGTGCCACCCGGCAGGCAGCCCCGGCTCCTTCCAGCCGCGCCAGTCGGGGGCGCTGTCCTTCTGCAGCAGCAAGTGCCAGCCGTGCGCCGGTGTCGCCGCCGGATCTGCCGCGGCAAGTGCCGCCACTGCGCCTGCGCATACCAGCAGGGCCGCGTAGAGATGCTTTGTGTTCATGGTTTGCTCCGGTTGCGGGCAGGCCTCAGACGAGATTCAGCTTCTTCAGAAGCTCGGGCGGCGCCCCGTCGAAGTGCTCGAGCGGAACGTTGCCGATGTAACC
>PMHN01000071.1:8918-14421 GCA_003156695.1 Gammaproteobacteria bacterium | reverse complement strand
TCGCAGTCTGGCCGGCGGCGTCCGCCGCGGCAAAACCCTTGCCGAAGCGCCGTCGACTCTCGGCGTCCAGCCACTCGAAGCCGGACAGGACGATCGATCGCGTGTCCCGACAGTTCGGATACGGGGCGCTCACCCACTCGTCGATGAAGTCCACCACCCCGACCGCCGATNNTGATGAGGTCGGAAAGGATGCCGGCGAGCCGCTGCTGCGCCGCCGTCAGAGTGAGCGGCCACACATCTCCCGGCTTGTAGGCTTTCAGCAGATCGGGATCGGTCCCGTAGCCCTGTGCGGGAGAGGACCCCTGCCACGCCTCGACCGGGCCTGCCGCCGCGATGCGCGGCCCGAGGAGCGGCCAGGCGGTGCCCACCGTGATCACCCACTTGATCGTCGTGCGCCGGTCCACCATCACAACTCCTTGCGCCGCATGCGCTCGAGGATGTGATCGGAGGCGCGCCAGGCGAGCGCCATGATGGTGAGCGTCGGGTTCTTGTCGGNNGCGCCGCCGACCTCGTGAATGATCGAGCCGCCGGGCGCGATCGCCCTGGCGCCGTCCGTCTGGACGGGTGGATGGCAGCGCCCGCCCATGGCCTCGATGATGTCTCCGAAGGTGCGTTGCATGTGCGCGGCCTGGCGCGTCTCGTGCTCGGACCATTTCCAGTGGAAGCGCAGCACCGGGATACCCCATTTGTCCTTGACCACTGGATCTATCTCGCAATACGAATGCTCGTTGGGAATCATCTCGCCGCGTCCGTCAAACCCAACGAACGAGCCGTAGTAGCGCCGTACATCCTCCTTGAACTTCTTCCCGTAGCTGCCATCGGTGAGCCACTCGATGCCGGCCGCGGTATCGTAGCCGGGCATGCGCTTACCGCCGCCGAGCTCGATGTGGTAGCCGCGCGCAAAGCCGAGTTTGCCGGCGAGCTGCTCCTGGTAGAGCCACCAGGGCGTGTAGAGCTGGTGCCCGTCTGCGGCGTCCTCATTCAGTGGCGGCAGGCTCTCCAAGAGCGGAATCTGACCCGTCACGGTGCTGCCGACCGTGTCCATGAGATAGCGTCCGAGCTTGCCGCTCGAGTTGGCGAGCCCGTCCGGGAACTGCGTACTCCTGGAGTTCAGGAGGATCCGCACCGATTCGCAGGCGCTCGCCGCGAGGATCACCACGCGCGCGCGCGCATGGCGCTGCCTGCCGGTGGTGCGGTCGACGAAGCTCACGCCGTTCGCGCGACCGTCCGGGCCGAGCGTCACTTCGTAGACCATCGCGTCGGTGGTGATGTCGAGGTTGCCGCTGGCCATCGCCGGCGGCAGGTGCACCGTGGTCGACTGGTAGTTGGCGCGCACCGCGCAACCGCGCCCGCAGGGCGTCGCCCACAGGCACGGCGCCCGCGAGAGCATGGCTAGCCGCACGAGCTTCTGCGCCTGTGGGTTGCCCGGGTGCAGCCGCGCCGGGGCGTCCTGGTAGTCCTGCGCCCGGGTGAGGACCGCCCGATGCCCCGGAATCAGCGGTATCCCGAGCCGCTTCGCGCGCTGCCTCATGAGGTGGTCGCTCACCAGCGGCGCGGGCGGTGGCAGCAGACACCCGGGCGGTGAATTGGGAGTGTTCTCCAGCCCCTCGTTGCTGCCGTACACACCGACGAGCAGTTCAACCTTGTCGTAGTACGGGGCGACGTCTTCGTAGTTGATGGGCCAGTCGAAACCGAGTCCATCCCGCGTGCGCGGTTTGAAATCATACGGCCCGTTGCGCAGCGAGATCCGGCCCCAGTGATTGGTGCGCCCGCCGAGCATGCGTGCCCGCCACCACTCGAAGGGGCTCTCAGCCCCGCCCTGAGGGTGAGCCCCCGTTGATCCGCGGCGGTCTGACACGGCGCCGTTTGCCTGCGTGTAAGGTTCGCCGGGCACCTGCCAGCCGCCATCGACCGTGGCGTCGTAGAACCCGAACGGTTTCTGCGGCGTGCCGACGCCGCCGAGCGGCGCCTGGTCCGGAGTCTGGAACATGGGCGTCTCGGTCCAGGGCGTGTAGCGGCGCCCGGCCTCAAGCATGAGCACTTTCGCGCCCTCCAGGCACAGGGTGTAGGCCGACTGGCCGCCGCCGGCGCCCGATCCCACCACGATGACGTCGTAGGCGGGTTGCTGTTCATCTGCTGTCCAGTAGGCCATGGCTTAAGACCGGTAAGGCTCGCGCCCTACGCCCTGCACCGCGATGCCCTGCGCGGCGAGCACCTCGTGCTGCAGGGCATACATCGCCGCCGCGGCCGCGTCGATCGCGCGCGTGAAGGCGAGCGAGCCGGCGAGGATGGGCGCGAGGCGCGTCATGTCCTGGATGCGCGCCTTGGGGTATTCGTGCTCCACGACCAGATAGGTTTTTGCCGGATCGATGGCGAGGAGCTCGCGGGCGGCGAGCTGATGGTCGAGCCAGTCCACCGAGCGATTCTGCAGATACGCGAGCGGATCGTGGCGCGCGGTGCCGGGCAGCTCGTGCTCNNGTTGGCGCTCGGGGTGTCGCCCTGGCGGTCGCCGCGCTCGAGCGTCTGTCCGCCGTAGCCCCAGGCCGAAACGCCGCGCGCGTCGATCACCTGCCCTTTGACATGGAAGCCGCCGATCAGGAAGTTGTAGCCCGTGTCCTTCAGGTACTGGAACACGGAGCGCGTGTCCTGACCCATGAGGATGGCGTGCGAGGGATCGTAGTGAATGCGGAACTGGTCCCCTACCCCGTGACGCTCGCAGATGCGGTGCAGCGCGATCCAGGGGCCCGGGGCGTAGGCGATGTTGTTGTGCCAGGTGTCGCTCGCCGTCCAGCCGGGCATCGGGCACTGCTCGACGCGGTAGGTAAGGCCNNTGCCCTGGCCTCCTTGAGCAGCGGCACGAACAGCGTTTCGAACATCTCGAGGTTGGCGTCCATGCCGAGAAGCGGGTTGCGGCCCACGAAGCCGGTGACCGCATCCGTGCCGAGCGCCACCGCGGCGTCGAACACCCGCAACATGAAAGCATGCTTCGTGCGCCGCGCCGCCTCGTCCGCGGCCAGCATGTTGTCGAAGTAGCCGATGTCGGAGAGCCCGACGCCGCTCGCCTGCATGGCGCGGCGCACACGCGCGGCCCGCCCCGCATCGAAGGGCGCACGCAGGTCGAGCGTGTTGGCGACCGGGTCCAGCATCGCCTCCGCCGGCACGTCGCTCGCGCTGGGATGCAGCGCCGCCGACAGCTCGATGTTCGGGCAGTCGATCTCGCGCGCGAACTCGAGCCACTCCTCGATGGCCACGTCCGGATCGGCATCGCGCCGCGCGCGCGGGGTCAGCTCCTGCAGCGCCGCCGTCAGGATGCTCAGCCGCATGGGGCGCGGCCGGAAGCCGGCGACGCTAGCCGGTGGCGGCATAACTCACCTTCTCGTTGCGGAACGTCGCAGCGAACAGCACGAATACCGCGGCGGCAAACGCGGCCGGGAACAGCCAGATCGACTTCCAGTCGTGGATGCCCGCCACGACGTGCGCATCGACGATCTTTCCGGCACACCAGAAGCCGATCAGCATGCCGAGCCCGTAAGTGGCGAGCGTGATCAGGCCCTGCGCGGCGGCCTTGTGCTGCGCGCCTGCCTTGGAGTCGGTGTAGATCTGTCCGGAGACGAAGAAGAAGTCGTAGCAGGCGCCGTGCAGCGCAATGCCGAGAATGAGGAGCCAGGAGAGCGCGTGTGCATCGCCGAACGCGAACAGCAGGTAGCGCGCGGCCCAGGCCGCCATCCCCAGGAGCAGCGTCGTCTTCATGCCGAGCACCCGCAGGAACAGCGGGATCAAGAGCATGAACAGCACTTCGGACATCTGGCCGATGGTCTGCTTGCCGGTGGCGTTGGCGACCTGGATCTCGGTGAGGAACTGGTTGGCGTTCTGGTAGTAGAAGGCCAGCGGAATGCAGATGAGCACCGAGGCGACGAAGAAAACGGCGAAGTTCTTGTGCCTGAGAAGCCCCAGGGCATCCAGGCCGAGCAACTGCCGGAAGTCCCTGGCGCCTGCCGGCCGCGGTTTCGGCGGCGTGGCCGGCAGCGTGAAGCTGTAGAGGCCGAGGGCGAAGGAGGCGAGCGCGCACATGAGAAAGGTATTGCGCAGCGCCCCCTGGGTGAGGCCGGCGTGCGAGTCCCAGCCAAACACAAAGCTGATCACAAGCCCCGCCACGATCCAGCCGATGGTTCCCCACACCCGCACCACCGAGAAGTGCCGGGCGGGATCCGCGAGGTGGCGGAAGGACACGGCGTTCACCAGCGCGAGCGTCGGCATGTACAGGATCATGTACGCGAACAGGTACGGGTAGAAGGCCCCGAAGCGCTGCGTGCCGTAGAGCGCGTACAGGAGCACCCCACCCGAGAGGTGCAGCACGCCGAGCAGCCGCTCGGCATTGAAGAAGCGGTCGGCGATCAGGCCTACGAGGAGCGGCGCGATGATCGCGCCCCAGGACTGCGTCGAGTAGGCGAGCGCGGTCTGTCCCCCGCTCGCGTGCAGCGCCGAGGCGAGGTAGCTCCCCATGGTGACGAACCATCCGCCCCAGATGAAGAACTCGAGGAACATCATGACGCACAGGCGCGTGCGCACGTTCATAGATCCCGCCAGACGGCGCCGGCCTGTGAGCTCGCAACGGCCTGCGCGATGAAGCGCAGGCCCCGCAGCCCCTCTCGCACGCCCGGATAATCCCGCAGCGGCTCCTCGCCGCGCGCGCGGCGGCGCACGTCGGCGATGAAAGCGCGGTAGATGTTGGCGAAGGCCTCGAGATAGCCCTCGGGATGCCCGGGCGGAAGCCGCGCGGCGGCGCGGGCGGCCGCGCCCTGGTAGTCGTGCCCGGTGCGCAGCAGTGCCACGGGCCGGCCTGCCGCCTTATATAAGAGAGTGTTCGGCTCCTGCTGGTGCCACTCGAGCCCGGCCTTCGAGCCATAGAGCCGGATCGACAAGCGGTTCTCCTCCCCGCACGCCACCTGCGAGCAGGTGAGTGTGCCCTTCGCGCCGCCCGCAAGGCGCACGAGGAGGTTCGCGTCATCGTCCAGGCGCCGTCCGGGAACGACCGTGCTCAGGTCCGCGCACAGCGCGGCAATGTGCCGGCCGGTCACGAACTCGAGGAGACTCGCCGCATGAGTGCCGATGTCGCCGATGCACCCGCCGGCGCCGGCGCGCGCCGGATCGGTGCGCCAGGCGGCCTGCTTGTTGCCCTCGGCCTCGAGCGGGCGCATCAGCCAGTCCTGGGTGTACTCGACCATCACCTTGCGCAGCTCGCCGAGCTCGCCATTTTTCACCAGCTCGCGCGCCTGGCGCACTGCCGGATAGCCGGTGTAGTTGTAGGTGAGTGCGAACAGCGCCGTGCCGGACTCAACCAGGCGGACCAGCTCCTCGCCTTCTGCCACCGTGAGCGCCAGCGGCTTGTCGCACACCACGTGGATGCCGGCCGCGAGGAAGGCTCTCGCGACTGGGGAATGCAGGTGATTGGGCGTCGCCACAATCACGAAGTCGATGCCATCGGCGGCGGCCGCCTCCGCGC
>PMHN01000071.1:0-8830 GCA_003156695.1 Gammaproteobacteria bacterium | reverse complement strand
TTGGCGGAGCGATGACCCAGGTGATGAAGGAAGAAATTCACGATCGTCTGATAGGCCTCCACCGATTCGGGCATCTCCGGGTCGGAGAAGAACGAGTGCCACATGCCTTCCCAGACGTGCAATTCTGCGTGTGCCCCGGCGCGCTCGAGCAGTTGCTGGCTGTGGATCACCGAGCTCATCGCCATGTCTCGGGTGCCGGTGATGAGGAGCGTCGGCGGGAACCTGGCCAGGAGGCTCGGCGACAGTCCCGGCTGCACCAGCGGGTTTCGGGGATCGACGCCGCGGAAATATGGCAGCGCGCCGAGACGTAAGGGCTCTGCCGGCACGCCCTGGCCGTTCAACAAGGGAGCGATGTAGGCCGAATCGCCGCCGAGGTCGACGAGCGAGCTGCAGAATGTGCCGATCGCGCCGGGCACCGGCAGGTGGTCGGTGATGAAGNNGTGTACTCCGGTCCTTGCCGGTAACTGACGCTGATCACCTTGATGCGGCCGATGGCCGCGATCGGGATGGATTCGACCAGGCCGCCGCTGTGCTCGCCCCACAGGAACGCCCCGCCGTGCAGGTTGATCAGCACCCGCTGGCGGTTGCGCGCCGCCACACCTCGTGCGGGCAACACGACATCGGTGCTGACGCCGGCGATCGTCTCGGCATGGATCTTTACCGGATACAACTTCTCCATGCGCGCGGCGCGGTCGCTGTTGAGCTGGTCATAGAACGCGCGGCTCTCTGCGATCGGCGCAGCGAGCGGCGGCGCCTTGCTGCCCGCAGCGAGCATGCGAGGAAAGAAGGCGCGCGCCTCCGGGGACGCCAGGTCCGAGTAGGGCACGGTCACCGCCGGCGCGGTCACAGTGCCGTCGGCCTTGACGCCTGGCGGCGAGTTCTGTGCCCCGGCAATCGTGCTCAAGAAACCGGTGCAAAGCAGGGCTGCCGTCGCGATACCTGAAAGGCGCACTGCGCTCACCCGTCAGCCGCCGATCCGCAGCGCCTTGCCCTGGTAACCATCCAGGTGCAGCCGCAGCGCGCCGTCCGCGCCGAGAGTCACGCCCGGCGCCTGCGGGTCGAGCACGTCGAGTGCCGTGGCGGCGGCCGCCGCACCCTTGACGGCGACGGTCTCATCCACCGCCTGGGCGCCGAAGTTGATGGCCGTGACCTCAAGGCTCGCGTTGTCCGGCAACTCGTGCACCAGCACCAGGAGCCCGGGCGCGCGTACCGCCGGCACGTCGATGAGGCGCGCCGCGTAGAGCTTAAGCGCCGCGCGCGCCTTCAAGAGCCGCGCAAGCTGCGAGGCGAAGGAGTCGCGCTTGGCCAGCTGCGCGGGCAGCGAGCCGTAGAGCGCCACCGCGCGTGGCAGTCCCGCCGCGGAGGCGCGCGCATTGGGGTTCGAGCCGATCAGATCGTAGGCGCCGCGGTTGATCCAGCGGGTGTCCCCATCTGCCAGCCGCGCGCGCACTGCGTCCGCCGGCAGGGTGAGCGCCCCGACCAGGTCCCAGCCCGAGAGCGCGAACACCCCGGGCTGCATCGCGTTGTAGAAGGCGAGCAGCAGGTGAAGCCGGCGGATCTGATCGACCTGCGCAGGCTTCAACGCCGAGATGTCGCGGATGCCGAGCGCCGCCGCCACCACCGTCGCGCTGGTGGAGGCCACACCGTCGCCGAACTTGAGGTTATAGGGCGCGCGCTCGCCGATCAGCTTGCCGTACATCTCACGGTGCACGAGCTCGCGCAGCTCCTTGCCGCTCACCTTGCCGCCACGAAAATCGAAGGACTCATCCGCGTGCACCGCAAAGTGCGCGAGCCCCATGGTCAGCTCGTCGTGATTCTGCAGCGCGTGGATCAGGCGCCCCGGGTCGATGTCGTAGCGGCGCATCAGCTGGAACACCAGGCGCAGGAATTGCGCATCCCCGGTCAGGAGCGCCTCGTCGTACGCCGGCCTCGTGACGAAGTCGTAGGAGAGATCCGGGCCGCCGCGCGACATCTCCCGCATGACATCCAGCGGCAGCGCCAGCTCCTCGAAAGTGAAGCCATCGAGCTTGCGCACCATGTCGGCGATCAGCTGGTTGGCGGTGAGTGACAGCGGATGCCCGGCCCACAACACCCCGCCCCGCGCGTCGCGCTCGATGCCGAGGAGGCCGTTCGCATCCAGCCGCAGCATGCCGTCGCCGAGCACCCCAATCTCGTGCACGGCGTCGCCGATCACGAGCCGCTCCGCGGCGAAGGATGGGTCGAGCCAGTTGAGGGTCGGCTGACCCTGCTTGAAGTAATGCAGGTACACCCAACGGCGCTCGACGCCGTCGGCACCGCGCACCGCGTCGGTGGCGCTCCAGTCCGTTTCCTTCACGCCCGGCTCATAGAAGATGCCCGAGTGCAGCTGCCCGACGATGTAGCCCCTGGCCGCGAGCGCGTCCACGGCGGCGGGACTCAAGTTGACGGCGTCACGGCCCGCAGGCACCGGCGGCAGCAGCCCCCAATCGGCCGGCGCGATGCGCACCATGTGATAGATGCCCGGGTAGTCCGCGTAATCCCGCTCGGCGAGCCGGAAGTCCGGGCCCTTGCCGGTGTGACCCGGGATGACGTCGCCGATGACCACCGCACCGTGGGCGCGTGCGACCGCCACCAGGGACTTGTATTGCGCCTCGGTGCCGAACGCCGGGTCGATCTCCATGCTGATGCGGTCAAAATTGCCGTCGACCGAGGGCGTGTAGTCAACGCCCGTCACGCCTCCCGAGCGCTTCATGGGCCCGGTATGGATGCCCTGGATCCCGATCGCCCGGAAGGCGCGCCACAGCCGCTCGTCCGCCAGTGTGGCCAGCACGGATGTGCCGGGCGCGGCTGCGATGGTGGAAGCCGGATAGGCGGTGAACCACACCGAGGCGCGCGACACCGCGGCCCGCGGCTGCGGTGTGCCGTACGGGTGCTGCCACTGATTGGAGTTGCCCGAGTACTGCCGCGCCAGCTCCTGTGCCTGGTGCAGCATGGAGCGCTCGACGAGCCACTGGATGTAGGCGGCGGAGTCGGTGCTGGCCGGGGCGGCAGCCGGCGCCGGGGCGGGCTGCGCCTGCGCCTGCGCCTGCNNTCTGGATGCCCTCGAGCGTCTGGCGTTTGGTCTCCGGCACGTAGAAATACACGAACGCCGCCGCGAGCAGGCTCATGCCCCCGTAGATCCAGTAGGCAAACCCGTGGTTGAACATCGCGTTGAGCGCCGAATTGCCGTCGAGGACCTTGAAGGACCACGACACGAAGAGGTTTGCGATCCACTGCGCCGCCACTGCGATCGCCATCGCGCGGTTCTTGATGGCATTCGGAAACATCTCCGAGAGCAGTACCCACACCACCGGCCCCCACGAGAGCGCGAAGCCAGCGATGTAGACGACGACCGCCACCAGTGCGCCCACGCCGACCGCCCGCGAGTTGAACAGGAAGCCGAGCGTGAGCATGGCGGCGGCCATGACCAGTGCGCCGATGATGAGGAGCGGCTTTCTGCCGAGGCGATCGACGGTGACGATCGCCACGAAGGTGAAAATGAGGTTTGCGAGGCCGACGATGATCGTCTGCCACAGCGCCGTGTCGGTGGTCGCGCCCATGTTGCGGAACATCAGCGGCGCGTAGTAGAGGACCGCGTTGATGCCGACGAACTGCTGGAACACCGACAGCAGGATCCCGGCCACGATCACCAGTGTCCCGAAGGCAAACAGGCCCGGGTGGTCGGTGCGCACCTTGAGCGAGGCCTCGATGTCGGCCACCGTCGCACTCGCCGTGCTCCCCTCCAGGCGCTCCAGGATCTGCCGTGCCGCATCGCTGCGCCCCCGCATGACGAGCCAGCGCGGCGTATCGGGAACCCGCAGCAGCAGAGCTAAGAACAGCGCCGCCGGCAGCGCCTCGGAGGCCAGCATCAGCCGCCAGCCGGTGCTCTTGACCCAGGTGTCATCGCCCTGCGCCGCGATCATCCAGTTCACGAAATAAACCAGCAGGATGCCCACGACGATCGACAGCTGGTTGAAAGAGACCAGCCGGCCACGGATCGCGCTCGGCGCAATCTCCGCGATGTACAGCGGCGAGAGCATGGAAGCGATGCCAATACCCGTGCCGCACAGGATGCGGTAGCAGATGAACGGCGTCAGGGCCTTCGGACCCATGCTGCCGATCGCCCCGAAGCCCAGCTCCGGATACGCCGATCCGATCGCGGACACCAGGAACAGCGCAGCGGCGAGCAGCAGTCCGCCCTTGCGGCCCAGGCGCTGCCCCACCCAGCCGGCGATGGCCGCGCCGATGATGCAGCCGAAGAGCGCGCTCGACACCGTCCAGCCCGAGAGGCTGCTGCGCGCGGTTTCGGACAGATGCAGCGGGTCGATGAAATTCGCGTCGATCGAGCTGACGGCGCCGGAAATGACCGCGGTGTCATAGCCGAACAGCAGGCCGCCCAGGGTCGCGACGAACGTCAGCCGGGTGACGAGTGATGTGCTGGGTTGTGTAATCGGCGCTGCCCCCTCGTCCTGCAGTGTAGGGGCAGCGCCACCACCCCGGCAACCCGCGCCCGCTGGCGGCCGAAGAGACCCCGTTAGAGCGAGGCGCGACCGGTACCCAACAATTATCATTGGGTGGTGACGACCCAAGCGGCATTCGGACCACGAAGCGCACGACTGGTGTGTTTGCTGGCCGCGCTTTTGGTGGCTGCCTGCGCCACCGGGTCTCGCAAACCTGCGCCAGCGGCCCGGTTGGGACCCGCGGCGCCGACCGGCTTTCCCGCGACGGTGCGCTCGATTGGCTCAGACCGCCGTTTCTTCGTTGCCCACATGGAAGAACTGCGGCAACGCGTCAAGGCAGCGCGGGGGAGCGGTCCTATCAATATTCTCGCGCTATCCGGCGGGGGCGCCGGGGGCGCCTATGGCGCCGGCGCGCTGGCAGGTCTCAGCCGCCGCGGAGAACGCCCGCAGTTCGCGGTGGTGACCGGCGTCAGCACCGGTGCGCTGATTGCCCCGTTCGCATTCCTGGGACCGGCGTGGGATACGCAACTGAAGGAAGCGTTTCTCAATGCCAGGACAGAACATCTGCTGCGCTCGCGCGGCATCGCAGCCCTCTTCCGCCCGGGCGTGTATGAGGGTAAGCCGCTCATCGAACTGGTGGATCACTACGTTACGGATGCGCTGATCCAGGAGGTCGCGCGTGAGTCCGCGAAAGGCCGGATGCTGCTGGTCGCCACCACCGACCTTGATAAAGAGGAGACGGTGATCTGGGACATGGGGGCGATTGCCTCTCACGGCGGCGAGGCCGCGCGCACGCTGTTTCGCGACGTGTTAGTGGCTTCGGCGAGCATCCCGGGGCTGTTGCCACCCGTACTCATCCACGTCAGTGACTCCCAACATTCCTACGATGAGATGCACGTCGATGGCGGCACGTCGGTACCGTTCTTCTTTACGTGGGAGATCGCGCAGATACTGAACTTCCCCGCCGAGGAATTAAAAGGCGCCAACCTGTACGTCATCATCAATGGCCAGTTGGGCACCACTCCGCAGACGACTCCAGAGAAAACGATCCCGATTATGAAGCGCAGCTTTTCCACGGAACTGATGCATGCGATGCGCGCGACGCTGGAGCTCAGCGAGGAATTTGCGCGGCTCTACGGCATGAACCTGCAATTTTCCAGAATTCCACCCAACTATCCGTTCCAGGGTCCGCTCGACTTTCAACCGAAGGCAATGCAGGCGCTGTTTGACTACGCGGCCGGGTGCGCGGCCAACGGGCAGTTCTGGACAACTCCCGAAGAGGTTATGACGCGCATCGAGCAGACGCTGGGTCCGAAGGACTGTCCGCGCGAGTAGTCGCAGCAGGGAGCTGCAACGCGTCATCAATGCACGCAGCTTGCTTTCCGTGCGTGGGCATTTTTCCGATCAGTAGCGCGTACATGCGCAAACTCCGCGCCGAAAAAGAAAATCATCGCGGAATAGTAAACCCATACGATCACCACGATTAGCGAGCCTGCAGCACCGTAGGCCGAACCGACAGCAGCCTTACCCAGATAGAGCCCGATCAGTGATTTTCCAATCGTGAAGAGCAGTGCGGTCGCGATCGCCCCCTCCCAGACGTCTCGCCACTTGATCCTGGCGTCCGGCACGTATTTAAAGATAAGCGCAAACAGTGCCGAGATTCCGGCGAACGAAACCGCAAAGTTGATCGTTCCAATGAGCGGTTCCGGCATTGGCAGGATCTCGCCGAAGAATCTGCCCACAACCGCCAATGCTGCGGTGATCACGAGAGAAACAAGCAGGAGAAAGCCGACGGCCAGGACCATCCCAAATGAAAAAAGCCGTGACTTGATCAGACTTGCGACACCACTTCCCTTCTTCGGTTGAACATCCCAGATCTTGTTCAGCGCAGACTGGAGCTCACTGAAGGCCCCTGATGCCCCGACTAACAACGTGGCCACACCGATCACCGATGCGAATACGCCGGTGGGTCTTTGGCCGCGTTCAATAACCGACGCAACGGCCTTTGCCCCCTCTGCGCCCATGANNGCTGCGCCGAGCCTGG
Organism: Gammaproteobacteria bacterium; assembly: GCA_003156695.1. Taxonomy (GTDB): domain Bacteria; phylum Pseudomonadota; class Gammaproteobacteria; order Steroidobacterales; family Steroidobacteraceae; genus 13-2-20CM-66-19. The sequence goes on along the minus strand of PMHN01000071.1, from coordinate 2,308 downwards.
GCGCTTCGTGGCCATTCCAGGCCCAGAATGTTTGCTTCAGTGTGAACCAGAAGCTGGTGGTAACAGCGGCCACGCTAGAAAAAACTGCCACGATTAAGCTTCACTCCGCACCGTCTGCCTGGATCGCTACGCGTGGGCAAGAATACGCCCGCTAAAGTCGCTGCGGGTCTGGCCAATGTGCGCGGACGTACAGATCACCATTCGACGAGCGTCTAACGTCCTGTCTCGTGAGAGGCCAGATGACCGCTCGAGCACCCTATAGGAGNNCGATTTCCCTGCCGTGGATCATTGTTACCGTTGTCCTGATCATTGCATTGCTTGCGCTTGCGGCCTGGCTTTTTTCCCAAAAGAAAAAAAGGCAATCCGACAGGCTTCAGCAACGGTTCGGTGCGGAATACGACCGAACCGTCGGGGAACTCGGCGGGCGAACGAAGGCCGAATCGGAACTCAAGGCCCGCGAAGCGCGTGTTGAGCACCTCACTATTACACCGTTGGCGCCCGCTGAGGCCGCCAGGTTCAGTCAGGCCTGGAACGCTTTGCAGGGCCGATTCGTCGATAACCCCAAGGGAGTCGTCGTTCAGGCCGACCAGTTGGTTCGCGAGTTGATGGTTAAGCGCGGTTACCCCATGGGTGATTTCGAACGCCGTGCGGCCGATATCTCAGTCGACCACCCTGCCGTGGTAGAGAATTACCGGGCGGCGCAGGCGATCGCGGTGCGCGATGAGCGCGGCGAAACCGACACCGAGGAGCTACGCAAAGCAGTCGTGCATTACCGCGTGCTTTTCGATGAAATGCTCGAAGTAAGAACACCTCAGCCAGAAGTCGTTTCGGCCAAGCAAATTGCGGCGCACGCGTGAACGCCATCAGGAAACAAGAGCTGGAGGCAGGCCTCGCGGAGATGCCGCCTGTAAATCAAGAGGTTAAGCGGGATCGCAACGAGCCCGTGCTCGACAACCATAACGGTGATGCGAGGACTGAAGAGAAGCTCGGTCCGCTGTTTTTGCCCGATATGGCCAAAGAGTTTCGCGCGCGCTGGGACAGCGTTCAAAGAGGTTTTGTCGATGACCCGCGACAGGCTGTCCGGCAAGGAGATGAGCTGGTTGGCCAGGTCATGAAGAGCCTGGCAGAAACCTTTTCCGCTGAACGCGCCACGTTCGAAGGTGAGCCCGATCAAGCGGACAAGGCGTCCACGGAAACCCTGCGCATTGCCCTGCGGCGTCACCGCTCGTTTCTGGAGCGCCTGCTCTCTTTATAAGACTCAGGGGAAAGCATAACGCAGAAAAAGGTGGCTCTTGCCGCGCCGCACGTCGATCAAGGTCCCCCAGCGGGCATCCCTCGGCGCGAACGTCTGTCCCATGACCAGGCCGAGTCGTCCGTCGCCAACCTCGCGGCCCGCAATCTGCGGCGCGAGAGTAAGAAACTGCTCATCGATGAGACGCTGGGCATAAAAATCACCCAGTAACATCGGGCCTCCTTCGACGAGGATCAGCCTCCCAGCGCTCACCCGACACGCCGCATCGAGGATGGCGGCCGCCGGAATCACGCCCCCGCTGCCACGAATCGCGCGGATCGCGACCGAATCCGGCACGCGCTGCTTGCATAGTCGCTTCGCACCAGCGGCCGTAGTGACGATCAGCGCCGACACCGCGCCGGATGCGAACACCGGCAAGCGCAGATCGAGCTTGCCGTTGCCACTGACGACTACATTCAGCGGCGTCCTGCGTTTGCCCATCGCCTCCCTCAGCTGCCGATAGGCAGCGGCAAGTTCAGGGAAAACGGTTTCAGCCGTCCAAACGTGCCGACGGTCCGCGTTTAGCGCGCCAGCGCCGACGATGACCACATCGGCAATGGCACGCAACAGGCCCATAACCATGCGATCCTGCGCATCAAACCCGCTGATGTCGCCGCCGCCGGAGTGGCCCTTCACCTGGAGCGACACTATGCCGTCCAACGTCGTCACGAAATTGCTGATGACGTGAGGCCGGGCGCGCGGCCGCGGCATGCGCAGACAGCCGTAAAGACGCGCCAGACTGGGCGTCAATGGCAACACCGTGCCGCGCTTTGCTTCGAAAAGCGTCTTTAGCGATTCGAGAGTACGGGTAGCGCNNAGACGATCCGACTACCAACACGGTGGTCCGTCTCCGCGAGTATCTATCAGATTGCCGTGCAGACACCATGAGTGAGGCTAAGTGCGTTAGAGAACGGACAAGCCGGCTCTCGACGCGTACGTTGGACGCTCCGGTGTGACGGCTTGCTGCGTCACGGTCACGGACGCTGTGCCCCCGACCTGGGGGCATGTCCTACCCAT
>PMHN01000229.1 GCA_003156695.1 Gammaproteobacteria bacterium | reverse complement strand
TGAAATGGAAGTCGCCGATCAGGGGCACATTTACCCCGGCGCGATCGAGGCGCTCACGGATGGGGGCGACCGCGGCGGCGGCTTCGCTGGTATTGACCGTCACACGCACGAGTTCCGAACCGGCACGCGCGAGCGCCGCCACCTGCCGTACCGTGCCTTCGACGTCGGCGGTGTCGGTATTGGTCATCGACTGCACCACGATTGGGGCGCCGCCCCCGACGCGGACCCCTGCGATGACGACCTGAACTGCTGAACGGCGCGGAATGCTCATTCGGACTGCACTGCGTGTAATGCCCGGATTCTACCGGACTGCTATCATGACGCGCCCCGAATGAAGTCTGTTCGGAGAGAGTCCGGTGCCCAGGCGCCGGAACGCCGAAGGCGCAAATTCCGCCCGGAAACGCTCAGGCAACAGAACGGCAGACGGTGGGACGCGCGAGCGGCCCGCAGGGGCTTCTGGAGAGCGGCGGAGCCTTCGTTAAGGCCCCGCCCACCGAAGGGGAGCGGTGCGGCAGCTGCACCTGATCTCTCAGGTCACAGGACAGAAGGGCGGCAGGTGCCGGAAAAGCGCGGGCGCCTGCCGCCCTTTTTTATTGGCTGAAAGTCGCCTGCGGCGCTTTCAGCGGACGGCGGATAGTGGGCTGTTTCGGTGTGCGGGCAAAAGACGTGGCTTTTGNNGTCGACTTCGGCGGCTGGGACATGCCGGTGCAGTACAGCTCCCAGATCGGCGAACACCACGCGGTGCGCCGCGCTGCAGGCGTATTCGACGTCTCGCACATGTGCGTCGTGGATCTCAAAGGCTCGCGCGTGCGCGATTTTCTGCGGCACCTGGTCGCGAACGACGTCGCGAAACTCAAGCTGCCCGGCAAGGCGCTCTACACCTGCATGCTCAACGAGCAGGGCGGGGTGCTCGATGATCTCATCATCTACTTCCTCACCGAATCGTGGTTTCGCGTGGTGGTCAATGCCGGCACGCGCGACAAGGATCTCGCCTGGATCCGCCGCGAGGCGCGCGGGTTTGGCGTCGAGGTCATCGAGCGCGATGATCTCGCCATGCTCGCCGTCCAGGGACCCGAAGCGCGCGCCAAGGCCGCGCAGCTGCTCAAGCCCGCGGACGCGCAGGCGGCGCTGGCGCTCGAGCCCTTCGTTGGCCGTGAGCTTGGAACCTGGTTCGTCGCGCGCACCGGCTACACCGGCGAGGACGGCTTCGAGATCATGATGCCCGCCGCGGATGCGGTGCCGGCATGGCGCAAATTGAACAGCCTGGGCGTGGCCTCCTGCGGCCTCGGTGCCCGCGACACGCTGCGCCTCGAGGCCGGCATGAATCTCTACGGCAACGACATGGACGAGAGCACCCACCCGTTCGAGTCCGGACTCGCCTGGACGGTGGCGATGGAGCCGGCGGAGCGAGCCTTCATCGGGCGGCAAGCCCTCACCGCCATTAAAAAGAGCGGCTCGCCGNNCGGCGCCGGCAAGACCACCCTGGTCAAGCTGCTCTCGAAGATGTACGAGCCGTCCTCAGGTTCGATCTTCGTGGATGACACGCCGCTGGCGCGCGTGCCGGCCGGCACCGGCGAGCGCGTGCAGGTCGACATTCGCGGCAAGCTCCTGAACGCGCGGGTCGTGAAGCCGCCGTTCGTCCGTAACGGTAAGGCGTTGGTTTAAACGAAGGGTTTCACCATGAGCAATGTTCCCGCTGATCTTAAGTACACCAAGTCGCACGAGTGGGTGAAGAGCCTCGCCGACGGCACGGTCGAAATCGGCATCACCGATCATGCCCAGCACGCGCTCGGGGACCTGGTGTTCGTCGAGGTGCCCGATGCGGGCCGTGTCGTCAAGGCGGGCGAGGCGTGCGCCGTGGTCGAATCCGTCAAGGCGGCCTCGGATGTCTACGCGCCGCTCAGCGGGGAAGTCACCGCCGGCAACCCGCAGCTGGCGAACGAACCGGAAGCGGTGAACACGGATGCTTACTCGGCGTGGCTGATGCGGCTGCGTCCCGCGCCGGGGGCCCTCGCTGCCGCCGCGCTCATGTCGGCCGCGGACTACGAGAAATTCCTGGCGGCGGAGGGTTAGCTGATGGCCTTCATTCCGCACACGCCCGAGGACGTCACGGCGATGCTCGCCGCTATCGGCGCTAAGCGTATCGAGGATCTGTTCGACGAGATTCCGGCGAACCTACGCGTGAAGTCCCTCGCGGGCATACCCGAGGAACTCAACGAAATGGCCATCGGGCGCCTGATGACCGAGCGCGCCCGCACGGACGGCGCGCCGCTGAACTTCATCGGCGCCGGCGCCTACGAGCACCACATCCCGGCGGCGGTGTGGGCCGTCACGACACGCGGAGAGTTCTACAGCGCCTACACGCCCTACCAGGCGGAAGCGAGCCAGGGCACGCTGCAGGTGATCTACGAATTCCAGAGCATGATCGCGCGCCTCACCGGCATGGAGGTCGCCAACGCCTCGATGTACGACGGCGCCTCGGCGATGTCGGAAGCGGCGCTCATGGCGGTGCGCGCGAACCGCAAGTCGAAGTCACTCACCGTGCTGGTGCCCGCGACCGTACATCCGCATTACCGCCAGGTGGCCGTCGCCAGCGCCTCGAACATGGGGCTGAAGTTCGTCGAGCTGCCCTACTGCACCGAAGAGGGCGTAACGCTGGTGCAGTCGCTGAAAAAATACGACGGCCAGGACGTGACCGCGCTCGTCATCCAGCAACCGAACTTCTTCGGCCGGCTCGAGGATGTGGATGCGCTCACCGACTGGGCGCACCAGCGCGGCATTTTCGTGATCGCGGTGGTCAATCCCACCTCGCTCGCGCTGCTCAAGCCTCCGGCCGAGTGGGGCACGCGCGGTGCGGACATTGCGGTGGGCGAGGGGCAGCCGCTGGGCGTGCCGCTGTCTTCCGGCGGCCCGTACTTTGGCTTCATGACCACGCGCATGGAGTACGTGCGGCAGATGCCCGGGCGCATCGTCGGCCGCACCCTCGATCTGAACGGCCGCGAGGGATTCACCCTCACGCTGCAGGCGCGCGAGCAGCACATTCGCCGCGAGAAGGCGACCTCGA
>PMHN01000349.1:8626-10725 GCA_003156695.1 Gammaproteobacteria bacterium | reverse complement strand
AGTCGCGCGCTGCGCGAGGGCGAGCGGCTGCCCTCCGAGACCGAACTCGCACGGCAATTCGCCGTCAACCGCTCGACCGTGCGCGAAGCGCTGCGGGAACTGGAAAGCCGCGGGCTGGTGCAGCGCCGCGCAGGCTCGAAGCTCATGTCGGTGAGCCGTCCGCACCACGAGCACGTCGCCGAGGGTGTAAGCAACGCGTTGCTGCTGCACGGCGTCACGGTGCGCGATGTGTGGGAGGCGCTTAGCATCCTGGAGCCGCCGCTGGCGCGCGCCGCGGCGCNNCGCACGGCGCCCGACCTGAAGTGCGTCGCCGCAGCAGCCGCCGCCTTCAGCGTCGATCGCAACGACAGCGAGCAGGCGGTGCAGCGCGTGGCGGAGTTCTTCCGCTGCCTCGGGCGCTCGACGCACAACCCGGTGCTGGGAATGGCGCAGGAGCCGCTGTTGCAGCTGCTCGAGCCGTCGCTGCGCGTGATGATCGACAAGATTCCGCAGGCGCCCGGGCGCATTGCCACCGCCCAGCGCCGTCTGCTGGAAGCGCTCGAGGCGCGCGATGGTGAGGCCGCGCACGCCTGGATGACACGCCACATCCGCGACTTCAGCAAGGGCTACGAACTGGCGGGGATCAAGCTCGAAATGCGGGTTACGTCACGCCCGACGCCGCTGCAACCCGCGCGCGCGCGTGACCTGAGTCTCCCTCTGCCCGCGAGGCGCGCCGGCCGGACCTGACAGCGGGTATGCTGCGGCGGGTCGGTAACCGCCGCCCCCTGAGGAAGTGCTGCCATGATCGCGAGTTTTGTGCTGCTGTTTCTCATCGTCGCCCTCGCCGGCTATCTGATCGGTGTCTACAACGGGCTGGTGCGCGTACGCGCGGCGGTGAAGCTCGCCTGGTCGAACATCGACGTGCTGCTGGTGCAGCGCCACGACGAGCTGCCGAAGCTGGTCGAGGTCTGCAAGCAGTACATGCAGTACGAAGCCGATACCCTCGAGCGCGTCATGCGCGCCCGCGCCGGTGTGGACGCCGCGCGCAGCTCCGGCAACGTCAATTCACTCGGCAGCGCGGANNATACGCGGTCGCCGAAAAGTATCCGCAGCTGAAGGCGAGCGAGCCGTTCCAGCACCTGCAGGAGCGCATCAGCGCACTCGAGACCGCGATCGCCGACCGGCGCGAGGTCTACAACGATGCGGTCAACACCAACAACGTGCGCATCGATGCGTTTCCGGATGTGCTAGTCGCGCGGCTCGGGGATTTCCCTCCGGCGCAGCTGCTGCACTTCCAGAGCGAGCAGACAGCCGACGTCGATCTGCAGGCGGCTTTCTCGCGCCACTGACCTGACCCAGGAACCCACGGTGTACGCGGTATGCACCCGCAGCTGATCGCCGCTGCTTCGGCCGCCGTCGCGGGGTTCTCACTGTGGCGATTCTTCGTCCGCCTGCGGCGCGATCGTGTCGTGGCCGACACCCCGGCGGTGCGCATCCGCTCCGCCGCCCAGGGGTACGTGAAAGTCACTGGCCGGGCGCAGCCGGCGGGAGCGGCGCCGACCACCGCCCCCTTGAGTACCCGACCCTGCGTGTGGTGGGACTACGCCATCGAGCACCAGGAAACCGACTCCAAGGGCAACACCCGCTGGCAACAGGTTGAACGCGCGACCAGCGTCGAACTGTTCGTACTCGTTGACGATGACGGTGCGCGCTGCCTGGTGGGTCCGGTGACGGCCGAGGTGACGCCCACCGACAAGGATGTCTGGTACGGCTCCCTGCCAAGACCTTTTGGACCGCCCCCCGCCGGCAGTTCCTTCCTGCACAGTGGCGAGTGGCGCTACACCGAGCGGCTGCTGGGCATCGGCACACCGCTGTGCGTGCTGGGCGAGTTGCGCTCGCACTCAGAAGTCGGTGACGTCAACGCCGCCACGGCACAGAAACTCAGGGAATGGAAGCAGGATCAGCAGGCGCTGCTGGCGCGCTTCGACACCAACCATGACGGCAGGCTCGATGCCACCGAGTGGGAGGCCGCGCGGCGCGCCGCTGCCAGCGAGGCGCAGGCGCAGACGCTCGGCGGAGACATCCAGCGCATCAGCGTCATCTCCGAGCCGCGAAACGGC
>PMHN01000349.1:0-8554 GCA_003156695.1 Gammaproteobacteria bacterium | reverse complement strand
ATCGCTTCCTGCGATTTCGGCCGATGGATTAATGCGCGACCTGCAGGTGCGCCAGCAGCCCGTCCGCCTGGCGCGATAGCATCGCGGCATACAGGGGTTTCGCCGTGTCCAGCTGCGCGTTCCCGAGCGCCTTCAGGTCCGCCGCTGCGGGGAATCCGAGCCACGTCTGGACCTCATCCCCGCCCCACTGCCGCCCGNNCTTCCCACCGCGCCCTCACCGCTCACCATGCACCAGCCGCGCAGGTACTCGGGTAACTCCTTATGCCGCCCACCGTCGGCGTGCTCGGAGTTGTTGAGTCCGGGCCCGAACACGATCAGGGCATCGAGGTGGTTGGCGGCGGTGAACTGCGCAAAGGGCTGGCGACACTCTTTAGGCAGCGACCTGGCGAGGGACGCGTTCAGGAAGCAGTTCTCGCGGGCATCGCGCAGCGCGATTGTCGCTTCCACCGCCACCGCAGCGAAGCCCATCTGGGTAAGGCGAGCCTGCAGCGTCTGCATGAGCATGGTGGCTACCGGCCAGTTGACGGTGTAGGTCTTCAGGAAGCTCTGCTTCAGGTCCTGGGAGGCGTGGAAGTGCGTAACCTCCGGGTCGAGCAGATTCACGACGCCGACCTGCGCGCCGGCGGGGAGCGTGGTGACCGGCGGCTCCCTGGCGGCCTGCGCCACGCTTACCGGGAGAATCAACAACAGCGCCAGCCCAAGGGTGCTGGCCCAGCCTGTTCTGCTTCTCATGGTTGCCATAGAGGGGAGTCTAGCGCCGCGCGTAGCGCCCGGCGATGTGCGGCGCAGCGCGCCATAACGACTTCTTATAAGAGCAGATCCCGATACAACCTAAGTTCTCCCACGCGCCCGCTACGATTGGTACTCGCAGGTTTTCCACACGGCAGGAGAGGTCTTGGCGGCAATCGGTTCGGAACGCGTGCTAACTGTGCGGCATTGGACGGATACGCAGTTTACCTTCACCACCACCCGGGATCGGGGGCTGCGCTTTGAGAACGGTCAGTTCGTCATGGTGGGACTGCGCTTAAGCGATCGCCCGCTGCTGCGCGCCTACAGCATCGCCAGCGCCAACCACGAGGAACACCTCGAGTTCCTGAGCATCAAGGTGCCTGACGGCCCCCTGACCTCGCGCCTGCAGCACGTGCGCGCGGGCGATGAGGTGCTGGTCAGCCGCAAGCCCACCGGCACGCTGTTGCTGCAGGACCTGAAGCCAGGCAAGCGGCTGTACCTCTTCAGCACCGGCACGGGTGCGGCGCCGTTCATGAGTGTGATCTCGGATCCGCAAACCTACGAGCGCTTCGAGCGCGTGATCATGGTGCATGGCGTGCGCTGGGCGAAGGAGACGGCCGTCGTGCGCCACCGGATCGAATCACTGCGCGAGCACGAGATCCTGGGATCCGAAGTGTCGGCGAAGCTGCTCTACTACCCGGCCGTGACGCGCGAGCCCCACGTGCATCGCGGCCGTCTGACGCGCCTGATCGAGTCCGGGCGGCTGGCCCGGGACCTGAAGCTGCCGCAACTGGATCCGGCGGCCGATCGCGTTATGGTGTGCGGGAGCCCCGCCATGCTCACCGATACCTGCGCACTCCTTGATGCGAAGGGCTTCGGCCTTTCTCCACACATCGGCACAGCGGGCGACTATGTGATTGAACGCGCGTTCGTCGCGCGTTAGTGACCGCCCTCGACCAGGATTCCCGCATCCGCGAGCGCGAGCGCCAGCTCACCCTCCAGCCGCTGCGCCTCGGGCCGGGCGATACGCTGCAGGTGCAGCACCGGCCCCGTCAGCACCTCGATGCCGCGCTTGAGCACGCTGCCTGCCGCGTGGATACCCGCTTTGTGCTGGTCAAAGCGCTGCGCCGGTGTGTAGTGGCTCATGCCGACGTAGACCCCGTGCGGCCCGCGCCGGCGATCCGAGAAATCCAGCAGCACGAGGTAGAGGTTCGCGCGGCCTTTGCGGCCGGCGCGAAATTGCAGCGCGACTTCGTACGCGGTGGGCAGCCAGGCAATGTAGTGCATCGGCAACCAGTCCGGGATCGAGGCGGCGGCGCGCTCCCACAGCGCCGCCAGCGCCCGCTCGATCTCAGCGGCGAACTGTCCGCGCATCCACAACTCGTGGATTGAGTGCGCGCCCGCGCCGCCATCGCGCGTGATAAGCGCCGCCTGCAGTCGTGCCTCGACCTCGCTTTTGGGCAAGCCTGCCAGCGGCCTTGCCGCGGGTGATACGGATGAATCAAACGACGCGCCGCGGCGCGCCATCAGATCCTCGCCGCGNNACCCGGGCCGCGCCGAGCCACACAAGGCCCCCGATCGCGACTGCGACCGGCACGACGAGTACCGCGTGCCCGAGGGATGAAGCATCCGAAATGCGGCCGATCAGAACCGGCGACGGCACATCCCCCAGCAAATGGATCGCGAACATGCTCAACGCCACGGCCGAGGCGCGCTCAAAAGGCGAGACCATGTTGACGATGGTGGCGTTGATGGGTCCGGTCGACATGAAGAGCAGCAGCTGCGCGCACACGATTCCCGGGTAATACGCAGAAGGTGCGCCTGCGGTGAGAGCCACCACGACGAACGGCACGGCGAGTAGCGTCGTCGCACCGGAGAACCACAGGTACGCCTGCCGCGAATACTTAAGGCAATAGTCCCCGAGCCAGCCACCGGCGAACGTGCCGACGAATCCGGTCACGACGACAATCGCCCCGAATCCCGTGGTCGCCTGCACTTTCGGTATGCCGTGCACGCGCTCAAGGAAGGTGGGCATCCAGAAGGCCAGGCCGCCGAGGGCGAACGTGTAGGCGNNCGAGACCGCGCTGCGCCTCGCGCGCCGGTGCGTCCTGCGCGCCGCGCGGCGGATCCGGCAGCCACAGCACCGCCGCCGCAAGCAGCAGACCCGGTGTGCCGGCCACAAAAAACGCCGCGCGCCAGCCAAAATGGTGACTCACGAGACCGCCGAGGATGTAGCCGAGCGCCGAGCCGACCGGGATCGCCATGTTGAGCACTGAGTACACCCGCCCGCGGCTCTCGGCGCGGAAGCAATCGGCCAGCAGTGCCGGTGCGATCGCCACATAGGCCGCCTCGCCGATGCCGACGAGCGCGCGGCCCGCAAGCAGCTGCGGGTAATTGCGCGCCAGCCCCGATGCCATGGTGGCAAGACTCCAGATAAACACCCCGATGGCGATCGGCCGTGTCCGCGAGCCCCGATCACCCCAGGCACCGAACACGGGAGCCGCGATCATGTACACCAGCATGAAGGCGGGCACGAGCAAGCCAAGCTGCGCGTCCGTGAGACTCATGGCGCCCTTGAGGTCCGGCACGATCGGCGCGACCACGTAGCGATCGAGGTAGTTGAGGAGGTTGATCGCGGTGAGGACGATGAGGGCGCGCACCGCGGCGCGTGAGGTAATCGTGTTGGTGTTCAAGCAGGCCTACTCATAACCGCGCGCGCACGAACAGCATGAACGAGATGGGGTCAGCACCATAGACGGGATCGAGTGCCTCCGGAAAGCGATAGACGCTGAACAGGCCCCCCACACCGAAGTGGATCGATTGCAGGCGCATCACATCGTAGATATAGCCGAGCGAGAGCTTGTTGATCGTAAAGCTCTCGCCGTAAAGCGCGGCGCCCGGAAGAAACAGCTCGTCCTTGGCGACCCGCTCGATGCGTCCGAAAACCGTCTGCCCCGCCACCGGCTGCGCGGCGGACTCCAGCAGCCAACCGGCGCTCGCCTGTCCAATGGACGGGCTGTTGCGCCCCCAGGCGAGCGTGGTTTGCCACCACTGCCCGAGCGGCGCGTTGTAGCTCGCCGAGGCGGTCGTGCGCCGTTCGTTCACATTCGGCTGCAGCTGCTCGGGGCTCACCAGATGCCCGCTGCTCGCCTGCAGCGACCAGTCGCTCGTCGGGTTGTAAGACAGCCGCGCCGCATACGACTCGAGCGGCCGCAGCTCGACGTCGTAACGGTACTGGTCGGGCTCGCGCCCGTTGAACGCCGACGCCTCGAGCTTGAACTGCCGCCAGATGTAACCGCCGGTGATGACGCCATACGAGACGTGCGTCGAGTCGAGCCAGTGATGCGTGAGGGGTGCCTCCGGATTGTCCTCACCGGAGAGACGATGCATGAACGCGACGGGGCCGAGCGCCGGTTCCCCGGCAAGTCCGAGGTACACGAACACGGAACTGTCAGCGGATGCATCGCGGCTGTAGGTCGCGGCCGCCTCCATCAGCAGATTGTGTGGATGCTGCCGGTCGATGAGCGGTGTGCTGCCATTAGCGGTCTCGCCGGTCTGAAAAAGCAGCGGGTAGCCACTTTTCCCCATGGGCGGATCCGCCGAGATCATCAGGCGCAGACCCAGCGCCCCGCCCGTGAGTTCGCGGCGTCCCATGAACATCAGCATGCCGGTGGTGAAGGTCTGGGTGTTGCCGCGCGGGCCACCCTGGTCGTCGTACACGACATCAAGGTAACCGTGCAGCATGGTCATCCACGCACCCATCATGCTTTGGACACCCGCCATGGGCGTCGAATCCGGTTGCCAGCTGGTGCCGGAAGCTTCCCGCGTCATGTCGTACGAGCCGTACATCCCGGCCATGCTCATGGAGTCAGGCGGATCGGCCGCCTCCGCAGCGCACGCTCGGGACACTGGCGCGCCTGTGGCGCAGACGAACGCGGCCGCCAGCAGGATTCGATGGCAGATCGGGCTGTGCAGGAAAGGCATGCAATGCCGATCCTACCCGAGGGAGCTATATCGCAGTCGGGAGCGCGATGTCTGGGTCAGGCAGCATCGATGTGAAGCTGCTCCCAAAAGCACAAGGGCGGCCAATGGCCGCCCTTGTGGCTTCTTCGATGCGAAGAAACAGACGCCTTAGGCGGCCTTCTTCTTCGTGCGCACGGTACGGGTCGCACGCGTGGCGCGCGTCGCACGGTTCGCGACCTGGGTGGCAAAGCTGCCAACGGTCTGCTGAACGTCGGCGGCCATGGCGGAGAACTCCTCAGCACGAGCCTTCAGCTTGTCGCTGAGTTCGGTGCCCAGATCGGCCTGCTTCTGCAACAGGTCGGCAACGGCGCTGGTGCCCACGGCAACCTTGGGGCCGAGGGTCGCCTTCGCCTGCGCAATGCCCGCCTCGAGGACGTCACCGGCAACGGCGTAATGGAAGCGCGCGAAGCGCTCGAGGGCCTTAAAGCTGTCCTGCTGGGCCTTGCCAAAAGAGCTGAACGCCTCTTTGTAGGTTTCCATCCAGGTGTTCATGTCGAAAGTACGGTCGTTCATGGGAAGCTCCTGCGGAACGTCATGGGGGATTCGATGAGCATATTGTACACAGGTTTGTATGCAGTGCAAGAGGTTTTATAAGCGGTAACTGGAAATCTTATAACTTATTGTTATAACTAGTGTTTCTAGTACATTAGAATCAATATTGCTCCCGATTATTATTGCAATGCATCCGTACTGTACCCGTGCTAAGTCTCCGCTCTCCGGCCCCGGCCGCTCACCCCTCGCCCGTCCGCGGCAGGAGTCGCAGCCCGAATGGCCCGCGGTTGGTAAGATCGGCTCAACAGGGGGCACGCACACAGGCCATGACCAGTGATCAACGAATTCCTGGACCGACCTGACACGAATGGACGGCAGCCATGAGCGTCAAGCAGATGCCCGTGGCGGACCTGGCAAAGCACGTCGGCGAGGAGATCGGTGTTTCCTCTTGGACCTCCCTTGATCAGGCGCGCATCAATGAATTCGCGCACTGCACCGGAGATCACCAGTGGATTCACGTCGACGCGGAGCGCGCGGCTCGTGAGGGGCCTTTTGGTGGCACCGTGGCGCACGGGTTTCTGACCCTGGCGCTGCTGGCGCCGACCGCCTTCGAGGTGCTGCTGACGCGCATCGCTCCCAAGTCGGTCGTTAACTACGGCCTCGACAAGGTGCGCTTCGTGGCGCATGCGGGCGGCGGTGTCACCCACGACGGGCAGNNAGAGCAAGCCGGCGGTCACCGCCAGCCTGCTCGCGATGCTCATCGCCTGACAATAGCGGGCCGCCTCGCATGACGCAGCCGCCGTACGTCCTCGCGATCGATCAGGGCACGACCTCAACCCGCGCAGTCGTGTTCGACGCCCAAGCGCGCGCGCTCAGCCTCGCCCGCCGGGAACTGCCCCAGCACTACCCCGCTGCGGGTCTCGTCGAGCATGACGCCGAGGACATCTGGCGCCATGCGCTGGCGACCGCGCGCGAAGCACTCGAACAGGCGGGCGTCAACGCGCGTGCGATCGTCGCGCTGGGCATCACCAACCAGCGCGAAACCACGCTCATCTGGGAGCGCGGCACCGGCAACCCTATCCACCGCGCTATCGTCTGGCAGGATCGGCGCACGGCACAGCAATGCGCCACCCTCAGGGCCGCGGGCGCTGAAGTACTGGTGCGCGAGCGCACGGGGCTCATCCTCGATCCTTACTTCTCCGGCACCAAGATCGCCTGGCTGCTCGACAACATCCCGGGTGCGCGCGCACGCGCCGAGCGCGGCGAACTCGCCTTCGGGACCATTGATACCTTTCTCCTATGGCGCTTCACTGCCGGCCGGGTGCACGCGACCGACGCCACCAATGCATCCCGCACCCTGCTCTTTAACATCCACACCCAGGAGTGGGACGCGGAGCTGCTGCGCCTGCTCAATGTGCCGCGCGCGCTGCTGCCGGAGGTGCGCGACAGCAGTGGAGAGTTCGGCCTCACGGAGGCGAGCTTACTCGGCGCAGCCATTCCCATCACCGGCATCGCAGGGGATCAACAGGCCGCACTGGTTGGACAGGGCTGCTGCAAACCCGGCATGGCGAAGTCCACTTATGGCACGGGTTGTTTCCTGCTGCTCAACACCGGTGCGGTGGCGGTCGCGTCCAGGCGAATGCTGACCACGGTCGCGTACCGCATTGGCGGGCGCACAACCTACGCCATGGAAGGATCGATTTTCGTGGCGGGCGCTGCGATCAAGTGGCTGCGAGATGGGCTGCACGTGCTGCGCGAGGCGTCCGAATCCGCCAGCGCCGCGGCGAGTGTCCCCGATGACCACGGGGTATACCTGGTGCCAGCGTTCGTTGGCCTTGGCGCACCACACTGGGAGCCGGCCGCGCGCGGCCTCATCTGCGGACTGACACTTGATTCCCGTGGCGCCCATCTCGTGCGCGCCGCCCTGGAGTCGGTCGCCTACCAGACGCTTGATCTGACAGCTGCCATGGCCCACGACGGCGCACAGGCCGCGTCCGCGATTCGCGTCGACGGCGGCATGGCAGCCAACGACTGGTTCTGTCAGTTCCTCGCCGACGTGCTCGACGCGCCGGTAGAACGCGCGGCCGGACCCGAGGCTACGGTTGCCGGAGCCGCCCGCCTCGCGGGTCTTGCGACCGGGGTCTGGCCGGAGTTGGCTGTGCTCGCGGCCGCGGCGCAAACGGCAACAGTATTCACACCGCGGATGAGCGCGCCGCTGCGCGCGACACTGATTGCCGGCTGGCACGAGGCCCTGGCGCGCGCCCTCCCCGGCCGCACGCTGGCAGATGCCACCAGCAAGTAGCTAGAATGCGGCGGCTTTTTCCCGTTGAGCTTTAACACCAAAGAGGATGTAGGGAGCAACAACATGGCTGACTCCAGCGTCGACTCTGCCGCCGCCAGTGGTTCCAGATGGCTGGTGCCACTTGCGATTCTCGGGGCACTCATTCTCGCCTGGCTCCTGTACCGCGCCCTGAGTGGTGCGGGCACGCCTCCGGTGGCCGCCCCCGTGGTTGCAGCCGCCAACACCGCCACCACGACCGCGGCCACCGCGGCGAGTGAGGCCGCGAGCACGGCTGCAAACGCTGCGGGTAATGTCGCCAACGCCGCCTGGGCTGCATTGGGCGAGATGACCAAGGTGAAGCTGCCCGACGGGACGGAGCTGAACGTTCCCGCGAACGGCGTGGAATCGAAGCTCATCGCCTACCTGAAAGATCCCAATTCGACGGTGAGCGACGATAAGTGGTTCGACTTCGACCGCCTGCTGTTCGATACCGGCAAAGCAACGCTGCAGCCGGCTTCGCAAGAGCAGGTCGGCAACGTCGCCGCGATCCTGAAGGCGTACCCGAAGGTGAAGATCCGCCTCGGCGGTTACACGGACAACACCGGCAACGCGGAGTCGAACGTGAAGCTCTCTGACGAGCGCGCCAACGCAGTGATGGCGGAGCTGGCGAAGCTCGGCACCGACCCCGCTCGCATGAGCGCCAAGGGCTACGGTGAAGAGCACCCGGTTGCGGACAACGCCACCGAGGAAGGCCGGGCAAACAACCGCCGCATTTCCCTGCGGGTTACCGAGAAGTAACGCGTCGTAGCTGTTCAGCCACGCTCAAGCAAGCCCCGTGCGGGACAACCGCACGGGGCTTTTTCTTTAGTGGGCTGCTGCTGCAGCGGCGGCGTCTGTATCCGGTGCGTCGCTCATCAGGACCTCAACGCGCAGCCGCGTTCCGCCTGCCGAGAGCTCGTGAGGCACGCAGTTTGAGCTGTACTCGATATTGCGCGCGGAAAAGAGCGGCAGAATGCGCTGCTTGATCTG
>PMHN01000309.1 GCA_003156695.1 Gammaproteobacteria bacterium | reverse complement strand
GGAGCGCTTGACACGCTCGATATCGGCGGCGGATTTCCGATCCGCTACATGCAGAACGCCCAGGAAATCGGCAGCTTCTGCGCGCCGATCCGCGCGGCGCTTGCGCGATTGCCGCGGCGCCTGCGCATTATTGCAGAGCCGGGCCGCTTCATCGTGGGCCCGGCGGCGATTGGCGTCGCCTCCGTTATGGGCCGTGCACGGCGCGAGGGCCGATGGTGGTACTACCTAGACGACGGGCTCTACGGTTCCTACAGCGGACAGCTCTACGATCATGCCCACTATTCCATCGAGGCGCTGCGCACCGCAGGCGAGCGATCGCCCTGCGTGCTGGCAGGTCCCACCTGCGACAGCATCGACGTGATCGCCGAAAATCTCATGCTGCCGCCGCTGAAGGTGGGGGATCTGATCGTCGGCCGCGCTATGGGTGCCTATACCTGGGCGAGCGCTTCGGAATTTAACTTCTTCCCGAAGGCCACCGTGGTGGCGGTCAACACCAGTCCGGGCGACACCGGCAGCGTCACGGCGCTGTAGGGCAGATCCGGCGTGAATCCGATCGTGTCGGCGACGCTCCTGCTCATGGCGTCGAACGTGTTCATGACTTTTGCCTGGTACGCGCATCTGAAGAACCTGGCCGGGCGGCCGTGGTACCTGGCGGCTCTGGTGAGCTGGGGAATCGCCTTCTTCGAATACCTGTTGCAGGTGCCGGGCAACCGCATCGGCTACACGCGCCTGTCGCTGCCGCAGCTGAAGATCCTGCAGGAAGTGATCACCCTGAGCGTATTCGTGCCCTTTGCCGTGCTGTACATGAATAAGCCCCTGAAGCTTGATTACCTGTGGGCCGCGCTATGCATCATGGGTGCGGTATATTTCGTGTTCCGGTCGCCGGGCATACCATGAAGAACGAAACCGCAACCGAATCGCTGACCGCCATCCACACGCAGGTGATCGCAGCGCGCGAAGGGCGCGAGCCGCGCGTGATCGCACGCCTGTTCACCGGCTGGGCGGTATTCGGCGAGCGGCAGTTCGTGCGTGGCTACGCGCTGTTGCTGCCCGACCCGGTGGTGCCGGACCTGAACTCGCTCGGGGCCCGTGAACGCATCGCGTTTCTCTCCGACATGTCACGCCTCGGGGATGCGCTGCTGAAGGTCACCGGAGCGGCGCGCATCAACTACGCGATCTTCGGCAACCAGGCGCCGGCGCTGCACGCGCACGTCATCCCTCGCTATCCTGATGAACCGGAGGCGCTGCGCAGCGAGCAGCCCTGGGCCTACGATTGGGCAGCGGCGCCCGCGTTCGAGCGCGCGGCGTGCCAGGAGCTTGCTGACGGGGTACTGCGCGAGCTCACCCGGCTCGGGGTGACGAAGCCCATGCGCTTTACTCCCGGCGCCAACCTGGAAGGCTGACGCGTACCGCACGGCGGCCGGTCATTTACTTGACGCTGAGCAGCTCCACGTCGAACACCAGCAGCGAGCCGGGCGGAATCCCCGGCGGCGAGGCCAGGTCGTAAGCCAGGCTCGGCGGGATGAATAGCTGGTACTTGGCGCCGGGCTTCATGAGCTGCAGGGCTTCCGTCCAGCCGTGTATGACGTGGTCGACCGGGAAGGTCTCCGGCTTGCCGCGCGCGTATGAGCTGTCGAACTCAGTGCCATCCAGGAGCGTCCCGCGATAATTCACGACGACCTCATCGGTCGCCTTCGGCGGGGTGCCACTGCCCGCGGTGATCACCTTGTACTGCAGGCCGCTGGCGGTCGTGACGATGCCCTTCTTCTTGCCGTTTTCGGCCAGAAACGTGGCCGCGGCGCGGTGATTGGTCTCGCCCGCCTGTGTGCGCGAACGACTCATGAGCTCCGTGATGTTCTTTTGGTCCTCCGGGCCGAGTTTGGCTTTGCCCCTCAACGCATCCTGCAGGCCCGCCGCAAGGCGCTCATTGGCGACATCCTGCGGCGTGACGCCCGAAGCGTGCAGCTGCGCGCCCATCATGGCGCCTACACTGTAGCTGCCGGCGCTGTTCCCGTGTGCGCTGTCCGGCGCGGGAGTGCTCGGCGCCGTCGTATTCGGTGACGCTCCCGGGGCCGCGGCCCCTGCATGCGAGCCGTGCAGAAGCCCCTCGATGTTCTGGCGGTCCTCTGGGGTTGGCTTGGCCTTGCCCGTCAGCGCATCGTGCACGCCCGCGGCGACGCGCTCGCCGTTGACATCCTGCGGGGCGACACCCGCATTATGCAGTTGTTCGCCCAGTGAGACACCCAGGCTGTAGCTGTCGCCGCTGCGGGTGTGCGTGGTAGCCGGCGCGGCCGCGCCCTGCTGTGCGTGCGCCGGCAGGGCGCTGGCCAAAAAAACGGCGAACGCTGCAGCCGCGACCGGGAGGAATGTGCGGGCGCGGTGTGGCGCTGACAAAGTCATGGGGAACCTCTCGAAGGCATGCAATTCGGGCGCGCAGTTTCGCCGATTGCGCGCCGCAGCGCTGCAGTTTTTAAGCCAGCAGCTCGAAGTCGCCGCCTTTCTCAAGCGCGCGCTGGTAAGCGGGTCGCTCGTGGATACGGCCGAGGAACGCCCGGGTCTTATCGCCCAGCTGCCCGCCGGCCCGTACCGCTGCGCCTTCCAGCGGGAAACTCATCTGGATGTCCGCGGCCGTGAACTCGTCCCCGGCAAACCAGCGGGACTTGCCGAGTTCATTTTCCCAGTAGTCGGCATGCGCCTTCAATTGCGGATCGATGTAGGTTTCCTGGGCACGGTTGGCAACGGCCCTTACCACCGGGCGGATGAAGAAGGGCATGGGCCCCCTGGGCAGGCGGCTGAAGATGAGCTTCAGCAGCAGAGGCGTCATCGCTGAGCCCTCGGCGTAGTGCAGCCAGTAGGTGTAGCGCCGCCGTTCGGGCGTGCCCGCAGGTGGGCGCAGCCGGCCATTGCCGTAGGTGTCCACGAGGTATTCGATGATCGCGCCTGATTCGGCGATGGTCTGCCCGCCATCGGTGATTACCGGTGACTTGCCGAGCGGGTGCACGCGCCGCAACTCCGCGGGCGCCAGCAGCGTCTTGGGATCACGCTGATACTTTCTGATCTGGTACTCGCAGCCGAGCTCCTCGAGCAGCCACAGGATGCGCTGCGAGCGCGAGTTGTTCAGGTGATGGACCGTGATCATTCAGGCGTTTCTTCCCTGCCAAGCTCGCCGGTGGCGAGGTAATCAAGTTCCTCGTCGGTGAACTGGCGCTGGGTCAAGAACCACCGGGCGCGGTACAGATGGGTCGCGCCGACGTAAATACGCGAAGGTGCCGCCTGTCCGAGCACGCTGGCGTCAGACATGACGCGGGCGACAATACCGTCGTCCATCAGCACTTGCGCCAGCGACTGCGCGGACGGCACGTCCGGCAGGGTGATGAGCAGGCGCCATTCTGTTTCTGCCATCGTGCCGGTACAGTGCCAAATGGCCGGTGTTTCCACAATGCTCAGCATCCGCGAACTGTCCCGCAGCTTCCGCGAAGGCGGGCGCGTGCACCAGGTGCTCGATGGCGCCAGCGCGCAGATCGCGCGCGGCGAGGTCGTCGCCATCGTTGGACGCAGCGGCTGCGGCAAATCCACACTTCTCAATCTCATCAGCGGAATTGACCGCCCTGACAGCGGCAGTGTCGAGTTTGACGGCCGCGACATCACGGCAGCGGCAGAACCGCGGCGCACCCTGTTTCGCCGTGCGCACATCGGCTTCGTCTACCAGTTCTTCAACCTCATTCCGACACTCGACGTCGCCGAGAACGTGCGCCTGGTGCTGGAGTTGAACGGCGTACGGGGCAGGGAGGCGCGCGAGCGCACGCTCGCCGTGCTCGCCGACGTTGGCCTGCGCGAGCGTGCCGGCAGTGCCGTGGAGGAGCTGTCCGGCGGCGAGCAGCAGCGCGTGGCGCTGGCCCGCGCCTTCGCGCCCGAGCCCGGCTTGATCCTGGCCGACGAGCCGACCGGCAANNTGCTCGCGGACGAGCCGACCGGTAACCTCGATGAAGCCACGGCGCGCGAGTTGTTGCCGGTGCTCCTGTCACTGACGCGCTCGCACGCTACGACTCTGGTAATTGCCACGCACGACCCCGCGCTGGCGCGCGTCGCGGATCGCGTGCTGGAACTGCGCGCCGGCAGGCTGCACGCCCGCGAGCCGCGGGAATCATCGTGATAAGCACCCTGCAGGCCGCGAGCCTGCGGCACCTGTTGCGGCACCCGGCGCAACTGGCGCTCGCGCTCGCGGGGCTTGCCCTCGGCGTGGGCACCATCGTCGCGGTCGACATCGCGACCGCGAGCTCCCGACGGGCGTTCGAGCTGTCCCTGCAGGCGGTCAACGGTGCGGCGACCCACCAGATCACGGGCGGATCGTCGGGTATCGACGAGCAGCTGTATGTGCAGCTGCGCAAAGAAACTGCGCTGCCGGGCTCCGCGCAGCCGGTGTTTGCGCCGCTGGTGTCAGGGTATGTCACGATCGCCGACCGCACGCTCGAGCTGCTGGGCGTGGATCCGTTCGCGAGCGCCGAGCTTGCGAGCGCACCGGGGGCCGCAGCGGGCGCCGCCAGCGAGGCGCTGCAGCTGGTGGGCAGCGNNGGGCGCCGTGATGTTGAGCGCCACCACTGCCGCGCAGCTCGGGCTTACGACGGGCAGTCAGTTCGATGTGTCGATCGGCGGCGTGCGCCAGCGCGCCACCCTCGTCGCCCGCCCACAAAACGCCGGGGCCGGGTTCGATGCCCTGATGCTGACCGACATCGCGCAGGCGCAGGAATGGCTGGGGAGCCGCGGGCGCCTGTCGCGCATCGACGTGCGCCTGCCCGGCGGGGATGTTGGGGCGACGCTCTTCAGACAGCTGCGTGCGCGACTTCCCGCGGACCTCGAATTGCTCGCCACCCGGGCCGCCGGAAGCGAGACCTACGCCATGACTGATGCGTTCACAACCAACCTTAAGGCCATGAGTCTGCTGGCACTGCTCGTCGGCGCGCTCTTGATCTACGGCGCTGTGAGCTTCGCGGTGTTGCAGCGCCGCGCGATCCTCGGCGTGCTGCGCGCGCTCGGCGCCACGCGCCGCGATGTGCTCGGCATTGTGCTGGCCGAAGCCGCGGTGCTGGGGCTCGCCGGTACCGCCTGCGGCCTGTTCCTCGGGGTGCTCATCGGGCGAGGTCTCGTTGGCCTCGTGTCGCGAACTATCAATGACCTGTATTTCGCGGTGGCGGTCAACGAGGTGAGCGTACCGGCGGCCACGCTCGCTGAGGCGCTGGCGGTGGGGCTGGGAACCGCACTCATTGCCGCGCTGCTGCCGGCACTTGATGCGGCCGGGCGCGCGCCGCAGCTCGCGCTCGCCCGCTCCGGGCTTGAACGGCGTGCGGTGAGGTGGGCCACGCGGCTGGCCGCAGCGGGCGCGCTGTTGTGCGCGGCGGCCGGCGTCACGGTGCTGGGGTCCGGGCGCAGCCTGCCCGCGGGCTTTGTCGCCTTGTTCCTGCTGCTCATCGGCGTGGCGGCCCTGGCGCCCCTGGCACTGCGCGTGCTCGCACACACTGCCGCGCGCGTGGTGGCGCAGTCGAGCCCGGTGGCACGGTTGGCGTGCGGCGACATCGCCGCGTCCCTCAGCCGTACCGGGGTCGCCATCGCCGCCCTCGGCATGGCGCTCACCGCCATGATCGGCGTCGCCATCATGGTCGAGAGCTTCCGCGAGTCGCTGCGTGAGTGGCTCGTTCAGACCATGCGCGCCGACGTGTATGTCAGTGCTCCGGGGGCCACCGCAGGACCCGAACGCCGCCTCGAGCCGGAGGTAATCCGCGCGCTCCTGTCCGTCTCCGATGTCCGGGATCACAGCGAGGCCCGTCGCGCGGTGACGCAGTCGGCAGCGGGTCCCCTGGAGGTCAACGCCCTTAAGCTCGCACCGGCGGGNNGAGGTGATCCGGCGCATGCCTGGCCGCAGTTTCTGCACGGCGCGATCCTCATTTCCGAACCGCTCGCCTGGCGGCTGCGCCTTGCCCCTGGCGAACCACTGACGCTGCGCACGCCGTCCGGCCCGCGCACACTCACGGTCGCGGGGGTCTACCGTGAGTACGGCAACGATCGCGGTGAAGTTCTCATCAACCTCGCGCAATACCAGCGCCTGTGGAACGACGACGGCATCAGCGCCCTGGGCCTGTATCTTGCGCCCGGGGTGAGCGCGCAGCGCGCAGTCGTGGAGCTGCGCGCTGCCGTGCATGGCCGCCAGGCACTCCTGATCCGCGCCAACGCGGATATCCGCGCACTGTCGATGAGCATCTTCGAGCGCACGTTCGTGATCACACGCGTGTTGTATTGGCTGGCAGCGGGCGTCGCGGCGCTCGGTCTGGTGAGCGCGCTGCTCGCGTGGGAGCTGGAGCGCGCGCGGACCCTGGGCATACTGCGCGCCCTCGGGCTGACACCCGCAGGCACCGCGGCGCTGGTGGTTGCGCAGACGCTGTTCATGGGCGTGGTCGCGTTCCTGGTGGCCATCCCGGCGGGACTTCTCACCGCGCTGGTGCTCACCGAAGTCATCAACCGCCGCGCGTTCGGCTGGCAGATCGACCTGCACCTCAACGGCGCGCAGTTCATGAATGCCTTGTGGCTGGCGCTGGCGGCGGCGCNNGGCGCTGGCGGCGGCGCTGGCGGCGGCGCTGTATCCGGCGTGGCGCAGCGCGCGCGCACCGCTCGCACGCGGACTGCGGGAGGAGTGATGCGCGGCGTGCGGATGGCAGTCATGGCGGGCGCACTCGGGGTGCTTGGCGTCAGTGCGTGGGGCGCCACGCCGGGGATGGGTTTTGACCAGGCGGATGTGCCCCGGCCGTTCGTCTTTCCGCGCGATCATGGGCCGCATTTGCAGTTTCGCCAGGAATGGTGGTACGTCACGGGCAATCTCGATACCGCGACCGGCGAGCGCTTCGGCTTTGAGCTGACGTTCTTCCGCGTGGCCCTCGAGCCGCCCGCGGCAAACCCAGCCACGGCGCCCGCGGCGTCTGCCTGGCGCACGCGGCAGATTTACCTGGCGCATTTCGCGGTCACCGACGTCGCGCGCAGGAAATTCCATTTCGCACAGAAGATGTCGCGCGAGGCGCTCGGTCTTGCGGGGGCGCAAGGCTCGCCGCTGCGCGTCTGGATTGATGACTGGACGCTGGCGGAGCCGGGCGCGGGTGGCGCGTCGTGGAAGTTGCACGCGGCGCAGCCCGGCTATGCACTCGAGCTCACTCTCACGCCGCTCACCGCACCCGTTCTCAACGGCGATGCGGGCTTGAGCCGCAAGTCCGGTGAGCCCGGAACCGCCAGCTACTACTATTCGATCCCGCGTCTCGCGGTTCGCGGGCAGCTGACGCGTGACGGCCAGCCGCTGGCAATTTCCGGTCTTGCGTGGTTTGACCGTGAATGGGGGAGCGGGGAGCTTGGCGCCCGCGAGGCCGGCTGGGACTGGTTTGCGCTGCAGATGAACGACGGCACGGCGCTCATGTTCTACGCGCTGCGCGATACCGACGGCGCCGAGGATGCGCACAGCGCCGGAACCTGGATTGAGCCAGCGGGTGCCGCCCACGCGCTGCGCCGCGAGGATGTGGCGATTGATGTCACCGGTCACTGGCGAAACGCCGACGGGGATCGCTACCCGTCGGCGTGGCGCATCCGCGTGCCCTCCCTCGCGCTCGACCTGAGGGTGCAGCCGGTGCTCGCCGACCAGGAGCTCAAGGTCACGCCGCAATACTGGGAGGGCGCCGTAGATGTCGGCGGGATTCGCTCGGGCGCCGGCGTGGCCGGGCGGGGCTACGTCGAGCTGGTCGGTTACGACCGGGAACGCGCGAAAAGGGGTGCCACACCGGGGCAGACTGGCGAACCCGCGCACCTTCCCCGATGATGTAGGGACTTACCAGACGGGAGACGATCATGAGACGCTCATTCGCAGCAACCCTCGCCACGCTGCTGGTTGCGATTCCGGTGTACGCCGCGCTCCCAGACGGCGCCAAAGCGCCCGACTTCAGCACCAAGGCGACGCTCGCCGGCAAGGAATTCCACTTCGCACTGGCCGACGCGCTGAAGAAGGGACCAGTGGTGTTGTATTTCTATCCGGCGGCGTTCACGCCCGGCTGCACGATCGAGGCCCATGACTTTGCGGAAGCGGCCGACAAGTTCGCCGCGCTCGGCGCCACGGTCATCGGCGTCTCGCACGACCCCATCGAGAAACTCGACAAGTTCTCGGTGAGCGAATGCCGCAACAAGTTCCCGGTAGCCTCCGATGCCGACGGCCACATCATGAAGGCCTACGACTCAGTGATGCCGGCTCACCCGGACTACGCGAATCGCACCTCCTACGTGATCGCGCCGACGGGCGAGATCATTTATTCGTACACGGCGATGCAGCCGGACAAGCACGTAGAGAACACCATGGCCGCCGTCAAGAAGTGGCAGGACGCGCATAAGAGCTGACCCACCCGGGCGCCCGGCATGCCGGTGCGTATGGTCAGGCCAGGTCAGTGAGCGCTGCGGGCACGTTCCGGCGCAGCAAGAGACGCTTAGCCTCCCACTGTTCCTGCGGCGCGAGCGTTTCAAGGAAGCTCACCTCACCGCCCGCCAGCAGCGCCACCGGCACGCCGTCTCGGTAGAGCACCCGGTTGCCGCTCAAGGACGGCAGGCGCGCACCGGGCGTAACGATGCCGACGAGGTTCAGGGGATCCGCACCCGAGAGGGACACGTACTGTCCCTCTCGCGGCTTGCGGCGCGCTTCACGCAAGAGCGCAATCGCCTCCGGAGCCGCGTACTGTTCGCCGCTGAACCCTGCGACAAAGCGCCCGCCGCGGATCTCGCCGCGCGCCTCGAGCCGCCGGCAACACATGAGAAGCTCGCGCCACGGCGGTAGCCAGTCCGCCTCGCGCGCGAGCAGCCGCCAGAACACGACTCCCCAGCGGCGCAGCAGCGTGCGCACGACGTGCTCGACAGCCTCTTCCCCGGCGGCGGGCTCGGCAATTGCGGCGGTTCTTGCGGTTCTTGACCAGCGCCCGGCCGCGTCCATCCCGTAGAGTGCAAGACGCCGGCGCCGGCGGCCGCCCATGGCGGATCGCCGCCGGTCGGCTGGCACCAGCAGCGCCCGCAGTCCCGCGAAGCTGNNACCCATGGCGGACCGGCGGCGATCGGCCGGCACCAGCAGTGCGCGCAGACCCGCGAAGCTGTCGGAGTTGACGAGGCCGAGCGCCACCAGCTCAGCGAGTGCCTCTTCCGCCTGTGAGGGCAGGAGCCCGGTGCCGGCAGTGATCTCGTCGAAGAAAGACGCGCCGTGCCGGCTGAGATGCTCCGCCGCACGCTGTGCACCAGCGGACAGCTGCCGCTGATCCGCACCACCCGTGAGTGCGGACCACAGGCGCAGGTTGCGCCGGGCGAGCAACACGATGGGTGTCGCGCGCACGGGGGATGCGCCGCGCTCCGGATCACTGCGGCGCGCAGCGAGCCGCGTCCACACGAAGCGGCCCGCGAGGCACTGCTCATCGAGCCAGGCGGGTTCGTATTCGCTGATGCGGCTGGGAAGCACCTCGGTCTCCCAGGCGCTGGCCGCCGCTTCAAAGCCTTCGAGCTGCGCCAGGATTGCGCCGACCGCGTCCGGGCCCTCCATGCGCAGCGCCGGTGTGACCCGCTGCCACTCGAACAGGAATCGCAGGAAGTCGCGCGCGTCGATGGGCTCGATCTCGGCGCGCAGGCGTTTCACGGTGTAGCGGTGGATGCGCGCCAAGAGGCGCCGCTCACACCACTCGTTCGCCAGCGGCACCTCGCCCGAGAATGCGCCGCGCATGGCGGACCCTTCCGCCTGCAGCGTTGCAAGGGCCGCATCGATACGTGTCATGGCAAGACCCAACGACTCCGCGAGGCCGTGCGCAGTCGTCGGCCCGAGACCCTCCAGCCGCCCGCGAATCACCTCCACCAATGCCGCTTCGGCGCTGAAGGTCTGCGCATGTGCCGCGGGTGTCACGACCGCTGGCGTGGTGCGGGCCCCGGGGAACAGCGCGACAAAGAGCGGCAGCCGTTCGGCGGTGACCCACAGCCGCGTGCTGTCCGAGTGCAGTTGCGTGACCCGCTGCTGCGCGGCGAGCTCCGCGAGCAGTGCGCACCAGCCGCAGCTGCGCTGCGCCTCCGCGTCGGTGAGGAAGGTCAGCCACAAGAGCGCATCGTGTAACTCATCGCCGTTGGTAGCGTCGGGCCAGGCCTCCTCGCGCACGCGCCGGATGGCCTCAGGGTCGAGCTTGCCGATGTCGGCGGCACTCTGCGGATCGAGCCAGCGACGGCTCATGACCGCCTGGGTGCGGCGCTCTTCCAGCGGCGCGTCATCAAGAAACGCGTAGGGCCTGGCGGAGAGCACCTCGAGCGCGAGCGGGGAGGGCTCGGTGAGATCACGCGCGATGACGCTGATCGCGCCGGACTCCAGCCCCTTGAGCAGCCGCTCGAAGCCGTTGATGTCCATCGCCTCTTCGAGACAGTCGCGGATGGTCTGGCGCACCAGCGGGTGATCGGGGATCTCGAGCTCCCCCGGAAGGTTCTCGGCGCACGCCACCTGGTCCGGAAACACCGCCGTCAGCAGATCCTCGGCGGCCATGCGCGCCAGCGGTGCCGGCAGCTTCTTGCCGCCGCGAAAGCGCGGCAGGGCGAGGGCGATCGAGGCCGACCAGCGCCAGCGCACCGGAAACATCGGCGCCGCGCACAGCGCCTGCACCAGCAGCGGCCGCACCGTGTTGGAATGCAGGTAGCGGGCGACTTCGGCGAGCTCGAAGCTGTGGGCGGTGGTCAGCGACAGGATGATGGTGTCCTCGGTGGCCGCCGCCTGCAGCTCGAAGTTGAACGCGCGGCAGAAGCGCTTGCGCAGCGCAAGTCCCCAGGCACGGTTCACGCGACTGCCGAAAGGTGAGTGGATGACGAGCTGCATGCCGCCGGCTTCGTCGAAGAAGCGCTCGAATATGACGGTCTCTTGCGTGGGCAGCGCGCCGAGTGCGGCGCGCGCCGCGGCG
>PMHN01000267.1 GCA_003156695.1 Gammaproteobacteria bacterium | reverse complement strand
TCGTAAAGATGGTCCACAACGGCATCGAGTACGGGCTGATGGCGGCCTACGCGGAAGGCCTGAACGTGCTGGCGCACGCGGATGCCGGCCTGCAGACGGGGGTCGCCGATGCCGAAACGGCGCCGCTTTCCAACCCGCGCTTCTTCCAGTACCAGCTCAACGTCGCCGCGATCGCCGAGGTCTGGCGCCACGGCAGCATCATTGCCTCGCGCCTGCTGGATCTCAGCGCGGCGGCGCTCGCGAAGGATGGCAAGCTCGCCGGTTTCGCCGGCCACGTCGCCGATTCCGGGGAAGGGCGCTGGACGGTCGAGGCGGCGATCGAGGTGGGCGTGCCCGCGCCGGTACTGAGCGCCGCACTTTTCGGGCGCTTCGAGTCGCGGGGCCAGGCGGACTTTGCCAACAAGGTCCTGTCGTCGATGCGTCTGGGATTCGGTGGACACGTGGAGAAGTAGGACATGGAACGTCGTGACTGCGATGCGATCGTACTGTTTGGCGCCACCGGGGACCTGTGTTACCGCAAGATCTTTCCGGCGCTCTATCACCTCGTACGCCGCGCGATCCTCACCGTCCCGGTGATCGGCGTCGCCCGCCAGGGGTGTGATGTCAGCTGGCTGGTGACGCGCGTGCGCGAGAGTCTCAAGGCGTTCGTGCCGGGCGCGGACGAAGCGGTGGTGACGCGCCTCGTGGGCCTGCTGCGCTATGTGGACGGCGACTACAACGATCGCGCCACATTCGATGCGCTGAAAAAGGCGCTCGGTACGGCGCAACGGCCGCTGCACTACCTGGCCATTCCGCCGAGCATGTTCCCGGTGGTCATCGAGCACTTGAGCGCTTCCTCGAGCGCGCAGGGCGCGCGCATCGTCATCGAGAAACCCTTCGGACGCGACCTCGCCTCCGCACGGGCGCTCAACCAGATGCTGCACAAGCATTTCCCGGAGTCGAGCATCTTCCGCATCGACCACTATCTGGGGAAGGAGCCGGTGCAGAACCTGCTGTTCTTCCGCTTCGCCAACTCCTTTCTCGAGCCGGTATGGAACCGCAACTTCGTCGCCAGCGTGCAGGTCACGATGGCCGAGAGCATCGGCGTCGCCGGCCGCGGCCGCTTCTATGAGGAGACCGGCGCGATCCGCGACGTGATTCAGAACCATCTGCTGCAGATCGTGGCGCTCCTGACCATGGAGCCACCGGTGAACACCGCCGGTGAGTCGCTGCGCGACGAAAAGGTGAAGCTGCTGAAGGCCGTACGCCCGGCGACGCCTGCGCAGCTGGTGCGCGGCCAGTTCACGGGCTACCGCAAGGAGCCGGGCGTAGCCGCGGACTCGCAAGTGGAGACCTATGCCGCGCTGGCACTGCAGATCGACTCATGGCGCTGGAGCGGTGTGCCTTTTTACCTGCGCGCAGGCAAGTGGCTGCCGGTCACGGCAACCGAGGTGGTGGTGGACTTGCAACCGCCACCAGCTAACGTTTTTGGCGATCTGGGCCCCGAGCAGCCAAACCACCTGCGCTTCCGCCTCGGCCCTGATGTTGCGATTGCCCTGGGGGCTCACATCAAGAGACCCGGGCCCGTCATGACCGGACAGGACACCGAGCTGTACGTGGCCCAGCATCAGGGCGACGACATGGACCCTTACGAGGTGCTGATTCCCGCCGCGCTCATCGGCGACACCTCGCACTTTGCGCGCGAAGACGAAGTCGAAGCGGCGTGGGCGATCGTGGATCCGCTCCTGAACAACGTCGCGCCGGTCGTCCCCTACACCCAGGGCAGCTGGGGGCCGGCACAGGCGGAGCAGTTGCTGCACGGTCCGTGCGGATGGCACAACCCGGGCGCGAAGTCCGAGGACTGGGTGCGCAGCTGCGGGCCGGCCCGCGACGCCTAAGCGCGCCGTCTGCAAGGGGGGACGTATGAATAGCACCCGCAGTGAGCGGTATCTGGCGATCTATGCCGGCGTACTGACCGTGGTATTCGCCGGGACGGTGCTCAGCGGCTTCAGCGGCAAATCAAGCACGGTGCGCTTCGAGGAACTCAATGTGCAGCGTCTGAACCTCGTGGAGCCCGACGGCACGCTGCGGATGGTGATCTCCGACAAAGCGCGCTTCCCGGGCGCGATCATCCGCGGCAAGGAGTACGCGCATGCGCGCCCCGATGCCGGGCTGCTGTTCTTCAACGATGAAGGCACTGAGAACGGCGGACTGATTTTCAGCGGCCACCGGGATGCAGCCGGGCGGGTCGTCGACAGCGGCGGCAGTCTCACCTTCGACCAGTACGAGCAGGATCAGCTGGTGCAGCTCATCGGTGAGCACGACAGCGACGGCCACACTGCCGGTCTCATCGTCGGCGATCGGCCCGACCGGCCGATCCAGGAGGACCTCGCGGAGCTGCCGAAGCTCGCCGCCATGCCGGCCGCCGCGCGTGCCGCGCTCATGCAGCGCCGGCGCCGGGACAACTACTATGGCGCCACCCGCATTGAGGTGATCCGCGGCACCGACGGCGTTGCCGCGCTGAGCCTGCGCGATGCTAAAGGACGCGCGCGCATCGTCATGGGTGTGACCGCCGATGGTGCAGCGAGCCTGAAGTTTCTGGATGCCGACGGCAGAGTGATCAGCGAAGTCGCGCCGACCGGGCGCTAAGCGCTTCAGTCCTGTTGCACCCACAGCTCGACCGCGGCGCACTCCTGCACCGCGGCCCAGGCGGTCAGCCCTAAGTCTCGTGCAATGAGACGGCGGATGGCGTCATCCTTGCCAGCCCCGGCGACCACGAACAGCGGCTCGCGCACCTGCGCCAGAAACCGGGGCGTCACGCTTATCCCCGACATGCCGTCGGGGCGCTGCACCGCGATGGCCAGCTGACCCCGGGCGCGCTCCAGATCCGCTGCGCTGAAAAGCGACGCGGTATGGCCGTCAGCCCCCAGCCCCAGAAGTCCGAGCCCGACGCCTCCTGGGGCCTTCAGCAGCGCATCGAGCTGCGCGGCGTAGTCCGCGGCCGCCGCCGGCAGCGGCAGTTCCGTGCGCACGCGCAACACGCGCCCGGGCGGCAGTGCGAGGGCCAGCAGCAGCGGCTGCGACTGGTGGTAGTTGCTTGCCGGCGAGGTTGCCGGCACGTAGCGGTCGTCGGAGAACAGCACGCGTAACTGCGCCGCGGGTATGATCCTGCGCTCCGCCAGGGCGCGGTAGGCCGGCAACGGAGTCGTGCCTCCGGAAAGCATCACCGCCGCCGCACTCGCCGTGGAGTCCGCCACGAGGCAGCGGCCAAGGCGCTCCGCGAGCGCCGCGTCCAGTTCGGCGCGGGTCGCGAAGCGCCGTGTCGTGAGGGTGGTCATGGTCTGGATGATAACGCCGGCCATCCGCGCCCGCGGCCGTGCCTAACCCTGCGGCCGCTCGCCTACCTGCGCGCGCAGTTCGAACTCATGCCCGGCACGCACGCCACGCAGCACGATGGTGGAGCCGGGTTTGTGACTGGCGATGCGGCCGAGCGCGTCCTGCGCCCCGCCCGGGGCTACGCCGTCGATCGCGAGCAGCAGATCGCCCGGCTCAAGGCCCGAGCGCTGGCCCGGGCTGCCGACATACAGGTTCGCGATCACAACCCCGCCTTGCGCAAGCCCGAGCTGCCGCGCCTGCTCATCGCTCAGATCCTCCGGCACGATGCCGATCCAGCCGCGTACCACACGCCCGTGCGCGATGATGTCGCTCAGCACCCCGCGCACCATGTTGATCGGGATCGCGA
>PMHN01000041.1 GCA_003156695.1 Gammaproteobacteria bacterium | reverse complement strand
TCCGCCGGCCAAAGGCGGGGCTCGATACGCATCTGTTCCGATCACCTCGGCAGCCGAGCACTTCAAAACGAGGCTGGCGCAGGGGCTTTTGCCGGCTGCGGCTGCGGCGGTGCCTGTGCCGTGCGTCACGCGCGAGAGGTCTTATGACCGTGGCTTTCTAGGTTCGCTTCCAAAGGGTGAATCACCCGGCGCCCGTGCCCCGGAAAGTTAAGAGTGCGTCACGCTCGAATGACATAAGGGAATGGTCTGATACAGTCACTACCTCAAGTACTTTCGAGGGGCGCGTGCGAGTGATGAATCAGGGTCGGTTTCTTTCCATCACGGCATTCGCCTGCCTGCTGTTCCTCGCTACCTCCGCTTCGCCCGTAGCCGCTGCGGACGGTGCACTGGTGCGCACCCACCTCAAGTACGCCAACCGCAGTGGGCTCGCGTCCCCGGGGCTGCGCTCGGGCGCCGCACTGGTGCTCGACACCACGCATTCCTCGGTGCTTTATTCCCTGCACGCCGAGGTGGCCATGCCCATCGCCTCGATCACCAAGCTCATGACGGCGCTGGTGGTCATGGACGCGGGACAGCCGCTCGATGAACCCCTGGAGGTCACCGCCGAGGACCGCAGTCTCGGTAAGGGATCGCGGTCGCGCCTGGTACCCGGCACGAACCTTACCCGTGGCGATCTGATGCACCTGGCACTCATGGCCTCGGAAAACCGCGCCGCTCATGCCCTCGGGCGCAACTACCCGGGCGGCCTTAGCGCCTGCGTGAGCGCCATGAACGCCAAGGCGCGTGAGCTCGGCATGACCAACGCCCATTTCGTGGAACCCACGGGACTTTCGGACGAGAACGTCGCGAGCCCCGCGGACCTGTCGAAACTGGTGATGGCGGCGGCGAAGGTTCCCGCCATTCGTGAGTACTCCACCGACCGCGGCTACGAGGTGCGCGTCGGGCGGCGGATGGTGCGCTTCCGCACCACCGATTCGCTGGTGACCCGGCCGGACTGGAACATCGAGGTGCAGAAGACCGGCTACATCTCCGAGGCCGGCCGGTGTCTGGTGATGCAGACCGTGATCGAGGATCGCACCGTGGTCATCGTGCTCCTGAATTCCTTCGGCAAGCGTACGCGCGTGGCCGATGCGCGGCGCGTCCGCAGGTGGGTGGAGGCGACGCTGATGGCGCACGATGCGCAGGTAGCCGCTACGACCTAAGCGCGCGGCTCGATGTCCCGCAGGTGGCGGGCGGCGGCAATCCAGGCCCCGATCCACCCCAGCACGACTCCCGCTCCCAGCAGCACGCCGACGTCGTCGGTCGTTGGACCGCGCAGCACATAGCGGCTGCCGTAGAGGCGCGCGAGCGTCGCCACCGGCTCGCTGAGCACCACGATCGCGAGCGCGACGATTCCCCAGGCCAAGAGCGCACCCCCCAGCCCGTACAGCATGCCGGTGTACAGAAACGGGCGGCGCACGAAAGAGTTGGAACCGCCGACGAGCTTGGTAACTTCGATCTCGGTGCGCCTGCCGGTGATCTCCAGGCGAATGGTGTTGCCGATCACGGCGAGTACCCCGATGCCCAGCAACGCCGCGGCGATGAGCAGCAGGTGGCGCAGCAGGTCCAGGATGGCGTTGAAGCGCATCACCCATTCCGCGTCCACCTGCACCAGGTCCACTTCCGGCCAGGCGCTGAAATAGCGGCGCAGCGATTCGAGCGCTGGCCCTGAGGTGTAGGCCGTCCGCGGCCGCACGTGCAGCACGTGGGGCAGGGGGTTTTCCTTCAGGGCCGTGAGCGCATCCCCGAAGCCGGAGTAGTTGCGAAACTCCTGCAGGCCCTGGTCCGCCGGGATCAGGGTCACCGCGGCGACGTCGCTGCGCTGCTGCGCGGCCTGCGCGAGCTGCTGGGCCTTGGCGAGCGGCGTATCGGTCTTCAGGTAAACCGACATATCCACGGCGTTGGCGAAATTGCCGGTTGCGGCCTGGGCGTTGGTCACGAACACGCGCAGCGCCGTGGGCAATGCGAGGGCGAGCGCGATGACAACGAGGGTGAGCACACTCGCCAGCGGGCTGCGCGCGAGCTTGCCCAGGGAGCCCAGGAACGCCTGCAGGTGCCGCGCGCTCGTGACCGCAAGGCTCATCGGGTCGCCACCAGACTCGGCAGTGAATCGCCCGCATCACCTTGCAACTGTCCGTTGTCGAGCACGATGACCCGCTGGCCGAACTCTCGCACCAGGTGCATATCGTGCGTCGCCACCACCACCGTGACGCCGACGTCCTGGAATCGCCGGAACAGACGCATCACTTCCAGTGACAGGTCGGGATCGAGGTTACCGGTCGGCTCATCCGCGATGAGCAGCGGGGGCTTACTGACCACGGCGCGCGCGATGCCGACGCGCTGCTGCTCGCCGACCGAGAGTTCCTGCGGCAGCACCCGCTCCTTGCCGAGCAGTCCCACCTGGTCGAGAGCGGCGCGCACGCGCTTGTCGATCTCCTTGAGCGGCGTCGCGGCCACGGCCAGAGGCAGCGCGACGTTGTCGTACACCGGGCGATCAGCCAGCAGCTTATGGTCCTGAAACACGATACCGATGTGACGCCGGAAGGCAGGAATGTGGCGCGCCTTGAGCGCGTGGGTGTTCTTGCCGTTCACCAGCACGTTGCCGCGGGTCGGCCGCTCCAGCAACGCGATGAGCTTCAGCACCGTGCTCTTGCCGGCGCCGGAACGGCCGGTGAGGAACACCATCTCGCCGTTATGGATGTTGAAGCTTATGTTGCTGAGCGCCTCGCGCCCGTTGCCGTAGCGCTTGCTCACCCGGTCGAAGACGATCATGCCGCGCCCGCTTCCCCGGCAGCGTGCGCGAACCCGCCGGCGTCCGGGGTGCCCACGAGCGCCGCGGCGAACGCGCGGGCGTCGAACTCGCCGAAATCCTCGGCCGTCTCCCCGACACCGACGAACCGTATCGGGATCCCGAGCTCCGCGGCGATGGCGATGACGATGCCGCCCTTGGCGGTGCCGTCGAGCTTGGTGAGCACGAGTCCCGTCACTCCGACCGCCTGCCCGAACTGGCGCGCCTGGGCGAGGGCGTTCTGGCCCTGGTTGGCGTCCAGCACCAGCAGCACTTCGTGGGGTGCGGAGCCGTCCACGCGCTGGATTACGCGCCTGACCTTCTTCAGCTCCTCCATCAGGTGCGACTGGCTGTGCAAGCGTCCCGCGGTGTCCGCGATCAGCACGTCGCTGCCGCGGGAGCGCGCCGCCGCCATGGCATCGAACACCACCGCGCCGGGATCCGCGCCGGGATTCTGCGCGGCGAAGTCCGCGCCCGCGCGTTCCGCCCATATCTTGAGCTGCTCGATCGCCGCCGCCCGGAAGGTATCACCGGCGGCGAGCATTACGCTGCGCCCTTCTCCCGCGCAGCGCTGCGCGAGCTTGCCGATGGTGGTGGTCTTGCCCGAGCCGTTGACCCCGACGACCAGGATCACGAAGGGCCGCGCCGCCGCATCGATCACCAGCGGCCGCGCACACGGCGTGAGGATCTCCACGATGCTCTCGCGCAGCGCGTCGATCAGCGCCGCTGCATCGGCGAGCTCGCGGCGCGCCACGCGCGCCCGCAGTCCGGCGAGGATGCGCTCGGTGGCTGCCACGCCGACGTCGGCCCCGAGCAGGCGCGTCTCGAGCTCCTCGAGTATGGCGGCATCGATGGCGCGCCCCTTGAGGAGGTCCGCCAGATCGTAGGTCAGCCAGGAATTGCCACGGTTCAGGCGCTGCCGCAGGCGCTTGATAAACCCGGGGCGCCCGTCGGGGCGCCCCTCAGGCGGCGGTGCGGGTCGTGCAGGGGCGCGGTGGAACATGGCCGGCATTGTAGCGGGCAATTGCACAGAGGCGGCCGATTGGCCGTCCCGCGTCCCAAGGCCGGTGTGAACCGCGCTTACTGCGCGATCACCGTCGGGTTGGCCAGCAGCAGTGTCGTGCCAGGCGTGGTGGGCGCAGGAATGTACGGCGGAATCGGTGCGCCCGTGAAGCTGATCGCCTCGGCCTGCATTTCGGTAGTCACTGCCGGGACCACATCGTCGATCACTGAGCCGTGATCGCCCTGGACGAAGTTGACGTAGCCGCGGATCCCTGCCGGATTGCTTATGACCGTCGGCACCGCACTGGTGATCTGCGTGAGCGGCGCGAGCCCGTAGCTGGAGGCCGTGATCATGGCCTGCGTTGCGGAGTTGGGCACGACCTGGTCGGGGCAGCCGTTGATGAACGTCGACGCGTTGCAGCCCGCAGGCGGCGGCGTGCTGCCGACCACCTGCAGCAGGTGGATGGGGTGCAGCTCGCTCGTCTGCGCGATGTAGTTGACGGGATCGCCCGCGTCGATCACGTTCTGCGAGTCGCGGAAGAACTGCGAATATAGCGTGGTGCCCGGCAGCAGACCCTGGGCCTCGAGTCCGGCATTGATTTCCGGGGCGAAGCTCGGGGAGGTGATGAGCAGCCGCGAGAGGTCACCACCCGGATTGGCGAGTGTGCCAGTGCTGACATCGGTCGCCGGCACGACGCCCAGGAATACGCCGCCCACGATGGCACCGAGCGAGTGGCCCAGGTAGTGCGTCTGTCCCGCCGCGAACATTTTGGCATTGCCGGCGTTGGCCACCACCGCGTTGGACACCGAGCGCTCGAACGTGATGAGGTCCGCCGCGCCCTCGCGCAGGTTGTCGCGCGAAGTGAGGAGGCTCGTCAGGTTGATGAAGTGCGACCCCGAAGGATCGATGGTGCCCGGATTGATCAGGTCCAGGTCGAAGGTGCGCTCGATGGAGCCGCTGGCCGGGAGCCCCAGGCCCGCGTACAGCGGGTTGGCGCTGCTGGCATAGAAGTAGGTAGCCGGGTTGGCGGCATTGTAAGGCGTCGTCACGCCGTGCAACGGCAGGTCGATGGCCACTACTGCGAAGCCGGCATCGGCGAAGGAGTCGGCCACGGCGAGCATGTCCTCGCGGTTGCGCGTGATGCCGTGCTGGAAGATGAGCACCGGCCAGGGCGGCACCGCCCCGGCCAGCACCGCAGCCGACTTGGCGTTTGGCACCGTCGCCAGCACCGGGATCAGGAGAGTCTGCGTCGCCACCGGCAGCGGGTTGTAGCGCGTCACGAAGGTGCTGCTGGGATCAAGCGGAAACGGCGGCGCGTTCCAGTAAGCGGTGAGCGGCGCAGCCTTGCTCAGGTAATAGGGAATAGTGAGCACGCCGACGAGAATGTTGGCGTGACCTGGCAGCGCCGGGTTCGCGGCACTCGTGGGGAGCCCGGTGGCGTTCAGGCTCATGGCCTGCGGTGCGGTGGTGGCCGACACGAGCTCCAGGGTGTCCATCGTGGACCCGGTCGTGAAGCTGAAGGTCAGCACGATGTTGGCGGGATTCAGGCTGTTGGCGAGCGCCGGGATCTGCTGCGNNGCGCCAGCCCCGCCGCGATGTCCAGGTGCGCGCCGGTCAGTTGGCAGATGCCGTTCAGCGTCGCATTGGTGATGCTCGGGCAGGTTGGGCCGCCGGCGAGGGCCGCCTTGATGGCAGCATAGTCGGTGTCCGGCACTGCGGGGTTGCCGAAGGCATCGGTAATGCTGTTATTCAGGATCACCAGGTAGCCGTTGCCGGTGGTGCAGTTGGCACCCAGGAACTGGCCGTTCTTGATGCAGGTGCTCGGTGTCAGGGGATGCAGCGGCGTGATCTCGAGGATCTCAGCCCCCACCGGCCCATCCTCGGTCGCGATGCCGACGGTGTAGTCCACGCCCTGGGTGAGCGGGGCTCCGGCGACTCCAATGGTCGCCTTGGTGGTGTTGCTCGTGATCACAGGCACCACGATCACCGATAACGGGGTGAGCGAGGCAGGATTGAGCGGGCCACCGAAAGTCGTACGGATTACCGCGTTCGTCGAGAAGCCGTCGAGTGCGTTTACCGCCGTCTGGTTGGGCTCGAGCGCATTCGCCGGCTGGATGTTGAGCGTGCCGTCCATCGAGCCCGCGAAATACAGGTCGGTCGGATAGGGCAGGATCCCGGAGGCGGGCTTGAAGAGCGCCACGTTGGTGCCGGATGGGGTAACCGGTGTCGTGCCCCCGGGGTTGCCGTTTTGGCTGTAGGTGTTGGCAGGACTGATTGTGTCGCCAGCCGTGCAGCCGCCAATGAGCAATGTAACCGTTGCAATGGCGGCGGCAATGAGCTTTTTCATATCCCTCGAACTCCCTGAAGCCTTAAGACCGCCTGGCGCGTTCGGGTGTCAGGCGCGGGCGCGGTCCATGTTGTCTTGCTGAAGCCGCGAGCCACAGTTCTTATCGTGGCCCACCTGGCGTGACCCCTCCCGCCGGTGCTGTTTTGAGCGCATGTAGATGAGCCAAGCTAGAGTACGCTTAGGGCAAGAAGGGTGGCAAGGTGCGACACTTTCAGGACGCAGCGTAAGTGGCGTTCCGCGGCAAGCCAGGCGTCGGCGTCGCGGTCCCGGTGAGGCGCGCGGGCCACGCGCGCGTGCTGCGCATCATCGGGGGAACCTGGCGCGGCAGGAAACTGCGCTTTGCGGCCAACGCGGCGCTGCGTCCGACGCCCGACCGCGTACGCGAGACACTGTTCAACTGGCTGGGCGCACGGGCGCAGGGGGCGCGGTGCCTGGACCTCTTCGCCGGCAGCGGCGCGCTCGGGCTCGAGGCGCTGTCGCGTGGCGCGGCCCACGTGACTTTCGTCGAACGCGACGACGCTGCCGCACGTGAGCTGAGTGCGCGCCTCACGCAGTGGGGCGCCGGGGACACGCGTGTCGAGCATGCCGATGCCCTGGCATTCCTCGCCGGGGCCGCGAGCGCCTTTGACATCGTGTTCCTTGATCCTCCGTTTGATTCAGATCTCCTGCCGCGCGTGGCGGGGCTGCTGGAGAGCCGTGACTGGCTCAAGGCCGGCGCGCTGGTTTATGTGGAATGCGCCGCCCGCGCCGGCCTGCCGCCGCTGCCTCCCGCCTGGACGCTGCTCAAGGCGAAGCAGGCCGGCGAGGTCGGTTATCATCTGTTGGCGCGCGCCGCGCCTGATGCAACTACGCCGCATGAAACCTAACGCTGTCTATCCGGGCACCTTCGATCCGATCACTAACGGCCACCACGACCTGGTGCGACGCGCCGCCGGAATCTTCGATCGGGTGATCGTCGCCATCGCGGCCAGCCCCACCAAGACGCCGATGTTCCCGCTCGCCATGCGCGTGGACCTGGCACGGCGCGTCCTAAGCGACCTGCCGAACGTGGAAGTGCAGGGGTACGCGGGCCTCACCGTCGACTTTGCGCGCCAGTACCAGGGGGCGGTGATCGTGCGCGGCCTGCGGGCGCTGTCGGATTTCGAGTTCGAGTTCCAGCTGGCCAACATGTCGCGACACCTCGATCGCAACTTCGAGACCGTTTTTCTCACCCCCCAGGAGCAGTTCACCTTCATCTCCTCGACGCTGGTGCGCGAGATCGCGGTGCTGGGGGGCGATGTGCACGAGTTCGTGCATCCGATCGTCGAAGCCGAGCTGAAGAAGCAGCGGCGTACCTGAAGGCAGCTCCCGCGTCCCGCCGGCCATGGACACCCACGGGGCGATCGATGTTGAACGCGAACTCGAGGGTGCGTGGGTGCCGATCGACGCCAGCGTCGCGGGCAGCCAGCTGCCGGTGAACGATCTGCGGGTGCGCTACTTCGTGCTCGAAGCGGGGGGTTACCGCATCATCGATCGCAGCAACCAGGTCGTCGACGGTGGCCGCTACCTGGTGAATGAGGGGCCGCAGCCTCGCGCCATCGACATGGTCGGGCGCAGCGGTCCGAACGCCGGTCGCACCATGCGCGCCATCTACGAGCTGCAGGGCGATGAGCTCACGGTGTGCTACGACCTGGAAGGTGGCGAGCGCCCGTCCGGGATGCGGGCGCGGGAAGATCAGCTGCTGCTGCGGATCACCTACACCCGCGCGGCAATCGGGTTCGGCTGACTAACGCGCGGCGCGCGCCCGGGCACGGATGCGCTTGCCCTTGGTGCGCGTGGCCGCTTTCGCGCGTTTCGGGACGCGCTTCCTGACCTGGGCTTTGCGGCGTTTCCGCGGCACGCGCGGCAGACGCACGCGCTCGGCGGGTGGCGGGAGCTTGCCGGCGCGCTCAAGTTCCAGTGCGCGCCACAGGTACCAAGCCGCAGCGCTGCGGTACGGCTTCCAACGCTCGCCCCACAGCGCGAGCACTTTCGGTTTTGGCAGGCGCGTAAGTCCGTAGGCGGCGCGAAACCCGGCACGCACACCAAAGTCATCCACCGGCAGCACGTCCGGACGCCCGAGCTGGAACATGAGGAGCATTTCCACCGTCCAGCGCCCGACACCGCGCACCTGCGTGAGCCGCTCGATGATCACCGTGTCCTCGAGTGCCGCGAGCGTGCTGCGGTCGGGAACCACCGCCGCGAGGGTCTTGGCGGCGAGATCCTTGAGCGCGGCGACTTTGGCGAAGGAGAAGCCGGCGCCGCGCAGGGTTTCGGTGGACGCATCCAGGATTGCCTGCGGAGTGGGGAAGTCGTTCTTGCCGCAGGCAACCACGAGGCGGCTGAGGATGGTGTTGGCCGCGATGCCATTTAGCTGCTGGTGAGCGATGGCGTGCGCGAGCGCCTGGAAGGGCTCGTGGTCCCGGATCGTGAGCTTTAGCGGCCCCGCGGCGCGAATCACACCTCCCAGGATCGGATCTGTGCGGGTGAGGTGGGCGAGGATGCGCTTGCTCATTGGACTTGGCTTGCTGGCTGGTTACTTCTGGCAGGCGGGGCAATAGTACGTCGAACGCTGCCCCTGGGTTCTCGAGCGCACCGTGGTGCCGCAGCGGCGACAGGGCTTACCGGCGCGCTCGTAGACGTAGAGCCGCTGGCGGAAATAACCGGGGTCACCATCGGCGCCCACGTAATCACGCAGGGTCGTGCCACCAGCGCGGATTGCCTGTGCCAACACCGCGCGCACCGCGCGCACCAGTTGCGCCGCCTCCGCGCGCGACAGCAGCGCGGCGCGCCGTCCGGGAGCAATGCGCGCGCGGAACAGCGCTTCGCTGGCGTAGATGTTGCCCACCCCGACCACGAGATGACTGTTCATCAGGAGCTGTTTGATGGCGACGCGCCGCTTGCGCGTCACACGCCATAGGTATTGCGTGTCGAACGCCGCATCGAAGGGCTCGGGCGCGAGACGCGCAAGCAAGGGGTGCTTGGCCGGATCCGCGCGCGTGAAGATGAGGCTGCCGAAGCGCCGCGGATCGTTGAAGCGCAAGGCCTTGCCCGAGTCGAGCACCACGTCGAAGTGATCGTGCGCACGCCGCGGCTCCTCGGCCCTTACCACGCGCAGATTCCCCGACATGCCGAGGTGTATCAGCAGCGTCCCCGACTCGAGCCCAAGCAACAGGTATTTCGCGCGGCGGCCGATGCGCTTGATCCGCTGGCCTGCAACGCTGGACGGCAGGCCCGCCGCCACCGGCCAGCGCAGCCGCCGCTCGTAGACTTCGAGCGTGACAATACGCCGGCGCCGCACGTGAGGCTCCAGGCCTCGGCGCGTCGTTTCGACTTCAGGGAGTTCGGGCAAGCGCGGGGTCGCCGCGCGGCGCTACTTGATCTTCGACTCTTTGTAGGCGACGTGCTTGCGCGCCTTGGGGTCGAACTTCTGCACTTCCAGCTTATCCGGGTGCAGGCGCTTGTTCTTGGTGGTCACATAGAAGTGACCGGTGCCGGCGGTGGACAGGAGTTTGATCTTCTCGCGCATGGTGTTCTCCTAACCGGTGGGCCTCAGACCTTGCGGCCCTGGGCGCGCAATTCGGTCAGCACTTTGTCGATGCCCCGCTTTTCGATGGTGCGCATGCCGTTGGTGCTCAGGCGCAGCGTGACCCAGCGCTTCTCGGTCTCGACCCAGAACCGCTGCGTGTGCAGGTTCGGCAGGAAGCGGCGGCGCTTCTTGTTATTGGCGTGGGAGACGCGATTACCGACGGCCGGCTTCTTTCCGGTGACTTCGCAGACGCGGGACATACAAAAACCTTTAAAGATTTCAGTGATTTAAGAACGAGCTGTTACTCGACAGGCGGTTCCCGGGCCGGGCTTTATACCAGCCCGGCGGCGGGATCTCAAGGAGGCGCGGCTGGAGCGGATTGTCACTGGCGTGGCGTCGGCGTAGCGTACGCCACCTCCCGATGTCTGGGCGGATTACACCGTCCAGCTCGCGACACAATTCCAATAAACAATCGCGTACCTAAGGGGACTCATCATGAAACGCATGATTCAATGTTTCTGCATCGCGGGCGCACTGCTCGCCCTGGCGACCTTCGCGCCTGTCGCTTACGCGGACGGTCGCGACTACAACGACGGACCGGTCGTCAATGTTTCCTCGATTCGCACCGTCGACGGGCATCTCGACGAATACATGCATTGGCTCGCGACGACCTACAAGAAGCTGATGGAGGCGCAAAAGAAGGCAGGACTCATCACCAGCTACAGCGTCATGGTTGTTGAGGCGCGCGGACCGAACGATCCGGACATCTACCTGATCACGGAGTACAAGAACTGGGCCGCACTTGATGGCCTGGGCAACAAGGCCGACGCGATCTCCGCGGAGGTCGAAGGCTCTCTGGATCAATCCAACCATGCCATGGCGGATCGCGCGAAGATCCGCACCATACTCGGCTCACGAACGATGCAGGTCGCGGTACTCAAGTAAAGCACGGCAGNNGTCGACACTGCCCGCCGGCTCTGGCCCAAGTCAGATGAGTCCATGTTCGGAGAACGAGAAGCAGCCGCCGTCGCCAATGATGAAGTGATCGAGGACCCGCACGTCCATGAGCGTGAGCGCCTCCTTCAGGCGCCGCGTGATGAGTTCGTCGGCCTGGCTCGGCTCCAGCACCCCCGACGGGTGGTTGTGCGCAAAAATCACCGCCGCCGCGTTGTGCAGCAGCGTTTGCCGCAGCACTTCGCGCGGATGAACGCCGGCGCGATCAATGGTGCCGCGAAACAGCTCTTCGAATGCGATCAGCCGGTGGCGGTTGTCGAGGTACAGGCAACAGAACACCTCGTACGGTCGGTCGCGCAGCTGCGCCTGCAGGAAGGTGCGCGTCGCCTCAGGAGCCGCAAGCGCGGGACCTGAGCGCAGGGCTTCGCGGAAATGCCGCCGCGCCAGTTCCACTGCTGCCTTCAGGATCGCGTAGCGCGCAGGTCCTATGCCTGCGAGTGCGCAGGAGCGCGCTCGCTCGGCGCTCAAGAGCTCGCGCAGCGATCCGAAATGCGTGATGAGTGAACGCGCGAGTTCCACCGCGGACCCACCGCGGGTGCCTGAGCCCAGCAGCACCGCGAGCAGCTCCGCGTCGGAGAGTGCGTGTGCGCCACGCTCGAGGAGTTTCTCGCGCGGGCGTTCGCACAGCGGCCACTGGCGGATGGTCATTGCTTTTCGGACTCGTCGAGCTCGGCAGTGAATCCGATGCCGCGAGTCTTCGAGACCGTCGGGTTCAATAGTTGTCGGATGGCTGACAGGATTGCCGCGATCGCCTCATCGTGGGCGCTGAGTCTCTTTTCTACATGCGCCTCAAGATCACCGAAGCGGAGCGCAAGTTCATCGTTCGAGGCCAGGGGTCCGCGGAGCTTCACAAACGCTCGCATGATCTCGATATTCACCGCGATGGCGCGCTTGCTGCTGAGGACGGAGGAGAGCATGGCAACGCCTTGTTCGGTGAAGGCGTATGGCGCATAGCGGCGCCCGCCACGGCC
>PMHN01000165.1 GCA_003156695.1 Gammaproteobacteria bacterium | reverse complement strand
GACCGCTTATCCCATCGGCGTCGAGCGTGGCTACATTTCACGTGCGGCGGCGCGCGAGCGGGTGCTCGCCACCTTGCGGTTTTTCGCGAGCGCGGCCAACGAGCACGGGTTCTTCTACCACTTCATGGATATGCGCAGCGGTGCGCGCGCGAGCGGTAGCGAAGTTTCAACGGTCGATACGGCGCTGTTGCTGGCCGGCATGATTTTCTGTGAGAGCTATTTCGACACCCAGGATCCGCAGGACGTCGAGATCCGCAGACTCACCGATGAGATCTATCGGCGGNNCGCGCGCCGGCGGTGGCACTGGCGTGGACACCGGAAGCCGGGTTTTCGAGCAGCGACTGGCGCGGCTACAACGAGGCCATGCTGGTGTACCTGCTGGCTCTCGGCTCCCCGTCACACGCGGTGGATCAGAAGGCCTGGACTTCGTGGACGAGTACCTACGACAAGCAGTGGGGCACGGTCTACGACCAGACATACCTGAGCTTCGCGCCGCTTTTTGGCAACCAGTACACCCACGTGTGGGTGGATTTCCGCGGCATTCGCGACGCCTACATGCGCTCGCACGACCTCGACTATTTCGAGAACAGCCGACGGGCGACCTACACGCAACGCCGCTACGCTATCGCCAATCCGCAGCACTGGCGCGGGTACGGCAAGAACGTCTGGGGCATCAGCGCTTCCGACGGTCCCGGACCGGCACGTGAACTGCTCGGACAGACTCAGCCCTTTCTGACTTACGCCGCGCGCGGCGTGGGAGTTGGCCGCGTCGTCGATGACGGCACTATTGCGCCGACCGCTGCCATCAGCTCGCTGCCGTTTGCACCCGAAATCGTGCTGCCCGCCACGCTGGAGATGTACCATCGCTTTGGTGCCTCCATCTATTCGGTATACGGCTTTCTCGATGCCTTCAACGCGAGTTACCGCAACCCGTCGATCAAGCAGCCGGGGCTGGGAGATGCCGGCTGGGTTGACGCGGATTACGTCGGCATCGATGAGGGACCGATCCTCGCCATGATCGAGAACTATCGCAGCGATCTGGTGTGGCGGGTGATGCGCCGTAACCCCTACCTGCAGCAGGGGCTCGAGCGCGCTGGATTCACCGGCGGCTGGCTCGAGCAGCTGCAGGGTCCCGAGGCGCTACTGCCGCCGCACGCGGTGGCGCAGCAGCAAACCGCGCAGCGGTGACGAGCCGGCAAGGCGTGGGTTCGATATTCATCCGCCCGCTCGCGTTACTGACTCTCGCACTCGCCTCCACACCGCTTACCGCCCAGGTCGCCGAGACCATCGCGGTGGATGCCACGGCACCGGTGCAGCCGTTTCCGCATTTCTGGGAACATATGTTCGGATCCGGGCGCGCCGTGCTGAGCCTGCGCGAGAGTTATCGCGACGACCTGCGTGCCGTGCGCAGCGTCACGGCGCTCAGCTACGTGCGCTTTCACGCCATCCTGGATGACGACATCGGCGTGTACAGCGAAGGGCCCCGCGGCAAGCCCGTCTATAACTTCTCTTACGTGGACCAGGTGTACGACGGCCTGCTGGCCAACGGTGCCCGGCCGATTGTTGAACTGAGCTTCATGCCGAGCCGGCTTGCCCAGCGCAATATCCGCCAGAGCTTCTGGTATGCCCCGGTGGTTTCACCGCCCAAGGACTATCGCCGCTGGGATGGTCTGATCACAGCGCTCGCCCGACACCTCGTGCAGCGTTATGGGATCGAGGAAGTGAGCCACTGGTACTTCGAGGTGTGGAACGAGCCGAATCTGGATTTTTGGGCAGGCAACCCGAAGCAGCAGACCTACTGGACGCTATACGATCACACTGCCAAGAGCCTGAAGGCGGTGGACGCACGTCTGCGGGTCGGCGGACCGGCAACGGCGCAGGCCGCCTGGGTCGCGGCCTTCATCCGTCACTGCCAAGAGCACGGCGTCCCGCTCGACTTCGTTTCGAGCCACGTGTACGGAGATGATTCCAAGAAAGACGTCTTTGGTACGCCCGGGCATATCTCGCGCGAGCAGATGGTATGCAGTGCCGTTGCCAAGGTACATGCGGAAATCCAGGCGTCGCCGCTGCCGGCGTTGCCGCTCATCTGGACCGAATTCAACGCAAGCTGGAGCAACCACTCGGACGTAACCGACGCGGCGTTCATG
The DNA here is from genome assembly GCA_003156695.1 of Gammaproteobacteria bacterium. Lineage (GTDB taxonomy): Bacteria > Pseudomonadota > Gammaproteobacteria > Steroidobacterales > Steroidobacteraceae > 13-2-20CM-66-19. Next base: position 6,734 of record PMHN01000165.1, on the reverse strand, counting down.
GGGCCCTGGCTTGCGGAGACGGTTCGCCAGTGCGACGGGCTCGTACAGGACATGTCGTACTGGACCTTTTCGGACGTGTTTGAGGAGCAGGGGGTCGTGAAGACGCCGTTTTACGGCGGCTTTGGCTTGCTGGCCATCGGCGGCATCCCCAAGCCTGCGTTCAATGCCTTCGCACTGCTGCACCAGCTGGGGGAGCAGCGTTTGGCAGACGATTCCGCGGAGGCACTGGTGACACGCCGTGATGATGGAGCGCTGGTCATTGCGCTGTGGAACTACCAGGACGTTGATGCAACCGTCCCGGCGAGAAAGGTGACGCTGCAGCTACGGGGTTTCACCGCGAGTACGGCGAGCATTCAGCAGGTGGACCCCGAGCACGGCGATGCACTGGTTGAATACGAGAAAATGGGCTCACCGCTCTATCCGACTGCAGCGCAATTCACGCAGCTGCGCCTCGCCGCTGCACTGCCGCCGCCGGTGGCGAGGCCCCTGGATGCGGGGAGCCTGCAGCTCGAGATTCCACCTGACGGCCTGATGCTGGTAACCATCACAGCGAAGTCGGCCGGCGCCAGGTAGCAGCTTTCCCGCGTACCATCCGGAGTCGCCGGAACCGACGAAGGTTCATGCTGCTGTGGCGGGCGCTGCCGCTGCCACAGAAATCATCGCTGGGGTCGTTCGCTTGCATCTTGTGAGCGGCTTTGGATGGCGCGGCGAAGCCCATCGCCGTGATCCACAGCTGCGCAACACTGGTTGAGTAGAAGTTCACAGACCCTCCTGAAGACGACGCCGATAGCGCAATGTCACTCATGCAGCGGGCGTGCGACAAACGATTTGTTGGCAGCTGTTGGATAACTTAAACTCATGCGATGCCCGCCCGCCGGCCCCCATCGCTGCTCGCGCTGCGCGCTTTCGAGGCGGCGGCGCGCCGCCTGAGCTTCACGGCCGCGGCGCACGAGCTCAACGTGTCGCAGGCGGCGATCAGCAGGCACGTCCGATCACTGGAAGGAGATGTCGGGCGAGAATTGTTTCGGCGTCTGCATCGGCGCGTTGAACTCACCGCAGCCGGTCAGCGCCTCGCGTCCGAGCTGAGCGTAGCTTTCCTGCAGATTCACCGTGCGGTCGAGGCCGCACGCGGGATCAGCGTCAGGAGGCTGAAACTCACGGTCGAGCCGGCCTTCGCGTCCCGCTGGCTGGTTCCGCGGCTTGGCCGTTTCGCCGCTGCACATCCGCAGCTCGAACTGGAACTGGAAACTTCTGACGAAGTGCGAGTCCTGGGGCGCGACGCGGATATCGCGATTCGCTATGTCGCCGCGGGTTCACGCCGCAAGCGCGGCGGCCGGCGGCTCTTTTCGATCGACGGCGTGCCGGTAATTTCCGCGGACGGCTCGCGCCCCACCCAATTGCGGGGCGACTCCGCGGTGCTGGGTCACCGCCTGCTGCACGACGACGACGGCCGCGCCTGGCGCAGCTGGTTTGCCGCGGCGCAGCTTGCGGGCTTCGACGGCGCCAGGCATCAGTATTTCAGCGATTACTCACTCGCGATTGCCGCTGCCCTGCAGGGTCAGGGCGCGCTGCTCGGCGCAGCGGCATTCATCCAACCGGAACTTCGCGGCGGCCGGCTCATTCAGCTCGGACGCACGCGCGTATCCTTCGGGTCCTATTGGCTCCTCGAGTCACGCGAGCGTTCGACCGCCGCACTGCGCGCCGCGTTTTCCCGCTGGATCGACGCCGAGATTACGAACTCTTAGCAGCGGCCGCTGCCACGCCGCCGTCGATGGTGAGTCTTCCGATCGAGCCCTGCAGCTCCAGGGGCGAGACACCTTTGCCGTGAGCTCGTGATCAGGGCACGCCTCTTGCGTTCAATTCAACCTGAGTCAGGATACGCTAAGCACATGACCGAACAAAACCCGCGGGACCCGAGGGAACCGGATTCGCGCCGCGCTGCCGTGGTGGGATTGCTGGTGACGATTGCGTTAGTCGTACTCGGATTGATTCTCGTCAAGGTGCTTGGCAATGCCGGCCGGATGCAGGACTGCTTGATGTCGGGCCGCACCAACTGTGCCCCCATCGAGGCCACGAATCCGGAGCAGTGATCCGACGCGGCGCAGCTAATCTCGCGAAGGCTGCGCGGTCAGCGCGCGGACGCCTGGTCCGTCACGGCGCGCGCTGCACTTTCCAGCGCCTTCATCGCCATGACATAGGGGCGGGGGCCGTGGCTCACCCTGGCGACGCCGTGCTCGGCCAGCGCCCGCACCGTGGGGCTGCCTTCGTCGACCAGGATGTTGAGTGGTAGCGGTGAGGCGGCGGCGAGCTGCGCGATCAGTTTGATATCGACCAGGCCGGGCGCAAAAACACCATCGGCGCCGGCAGCCGCGTAGCGGCGCGCCCGCTCGAGCGCCTCGGCAAGCATGGCAGCGTCGTGTTGCGCCGGCGGACGCTGAAAGAACACATCGGTCCGCGCGTTGATGAAAAATGCAATGTCGGCGGCGTCCGCAACCTGGCGCGCGCGACGGACACGCTCGGCGTGCACGCTTACCTCGCGCAGCTTGCCATCCGCCGGGAAGCTGTCCTCAAGGTTGCAGCCAATAGCACCGGCGCTGATCGCCAGCCGGATCGTGTCGCCGACCGCCTGCGGCGCATCGCCGTAACCGCTTTCAAGATCGACGCTCACCGGCAGGTCGGTCGCCGCGACAATCCGTCGCAGGTTCTCGATCGCAAAGGCAACGGGCAGTTGTTCGCCATCGGCGAAACCGTTGGCGTTCGCGACCGACCAGCTGCCGGTCGCAAGCGCCTTCGCGCCGGCCGCCGTGACTGCCTTGGCGCTGCCCGCATCCCAGATATTGAACAGTATCAGTGGCGTCCCGGGGATATGTAGCGCCCGAAACCGCTCCGCCTTGCGTTTCTGATCAGCCGTCGTTTGCATCACGTCTCCAGTCGATGACCGGCCGAGTCTAACCGGCAGGCGTTTCCGCCGCATACTCAAGCGCGAATCCAGCCGCGAGCCACGCCTCGATCCCACCCCGCAGCGGTCGGACCCTGGTGAAGCCGGCTTTCTTGAGCTGCAGCGCGATCCTTGCGGCCGAGACTTCGTTTGGGCAGGCGCAATAGACCACGACTTCGAGCAAGGGCTGCGAGCGTAGTGTCTGCAGGTGCTCATCCGCCGTGCGCGCGCCGGGGATCCGGCCACCGGTTGACTGCGCGGCCGGCAGGCGCGCGTCGATGATCGCAAGCGGCTCACCGCGGGCCATCATGGCGTGCAGCTCATGCACGGAGACGCGGGCCATCCGCAGTTCGCGCAGCAGGAGCCAACGGCGCATGAGCTTGATCGCGATGAAAAGCGCGAGCGCGGCCAGCACCAGCTCCGCACCCTTGCGACCCAGATCCCCGAGCGTCGCCACCACCTCGCCGATGGCATTATGGAAGAGGATGCCGAGCAGCAGCGGCACCCCGGCCCAGAGCACCGCGCCTCCGGTGTCGTAGGCGAGAAAAGCCGGCACCGATGCGCGCTGCGCACCGGCGAGCGCGGTCGCCACGGCGCCGAGGCCCGGAATGAACTTCGCCACCAGCAATGAACGCAGGCCGACGCGCGCGAAGAGGTTCTGCGTCTGGCGCACACAGCTGTCAGGGGAAATCGAGACCTTGCACAGCAGGCGCAGCGCGCGGCTGCCAAGCCGCGCGCCGGCTACGTACCAGACGGTATCGGCCACGACCGCGGCGAGGACAGCCGTTACCAGAAGTCCGCCGCCGCTCGCATCCCCCTGGTAGGCGAGCGTCCCCGCGAGTAGCAGCAGCGGGTAACACGGCAGGGGCACGCCCAACTGCTCCAGCAGAACGACAATCGCTACGGTGGCGTATGGATAGCGATGGATCCACTCGATGATCTGGTTCATCAGTGAATCTTCCCAGCATGATCACTGCAGCTGCGGATCACCAGACACCTCGGTGGTTGCAGGTTCTTGCGAGTCTGCCGCGACGTAGTGGGTAACCCGAGGCACTCCGCGCGCCAGAGCCAGGACCCGGTCTTCCAGCGCGCGGTCCGCTTTGGTGACCCGCTGATGCTGGCGCAGGTGCTCCAGCCACGAATCGACCAGGAAGAATTCGAGCATTTTCCCGGGGTGCGCTGTGTCTTCAAACAGTCCCCACGCGTAGGCGCCGTCGCGCCGGCGCTCGTGGCCGAGGCGCGTCAGGGCGGCAAGAAATGCCGCGCGGTTTTCGACGCTGACCCGATACTCGACCGTGACCATCACAGGACCGGCGTCGTCCGCCACCGCGCCGGCGAGCACCGGTTCCGGCCAGTGCATCGAGGGTGTCAGATCAGCCTCCGGTCCAGTCTGCAGCTTCCAGCGACTCGTTCCCCAGATCGCCAGCAGCGCGCCGGCGGCAGCGAGGTAGTGCGCTGGCGGCAACCCGACGCGACCAGCGATGAAGCCCCACAGCGCGCTGCCGATGCTCATGGTTCCAAAAAACACGGTCACATATGCCGCCAGACCGCGGCCCCGGACCCAGTCCGGCAGCGCTACCTGAGCGGAGACATTGAGAGTCGCGAGGACGAGGATCCACGAGCTGCCCGCGATCACACACGCCAGCACAGCCATCAGGGGTTGCTGCGCGAGCCCAAAGAGCACCAGGGCGGCGGCGTTACCGAGCTCCCCCAGGATCACCATGCCGTTCGCACCGGATCTTGCTTTGAGTCTGGGTATCAGCAAGGCGCCGCCGACTGCCCCCGCTCCGATGCTCCCCAGCAAGAGCCCGTAAAGTGTTGGGGTGCCGTGAAGCTGGGTGCGCGCCACGAGCGGCAGCAGCGCCCAATACGCGCTGGCGAAGAGGAAAAAGCCTGCCGCCCGCACCAGCGTTGCGCGCAGGTGCCTGTCGTTGCGCGCATAGCGCACGCCCGTGCGGATGGCGCTGGCCAGCCGCTCCGCGGGCAGCGTGCGTGTGGCGCTGGTGGGCGGACACCACCAGAGGATCACGCCGATCACGCCGAGGTTGCTGACCGCGTCAAGCCAGAACGGCGCCGCGATTCCGAATCCCAGGATCACCGCCCCGGCCAGCGCGGGACCGATGACGCGGCTGATGTTGACGCCCAGGCTGTTTACCGCCACGGCGGACGAGAGCGCCTGCTTGGGTACCAGCAGCGGCACGATCGCCTGCCAGGCGGGAGTCTCAAGCGCGCCGAGTATCCCGATGAGAAACAGGAACAGCAGCAGCAGACCCGGGGTAACGGTGTGCAGTGCGACCAGCATTGCGAACAGCAGCGAGAATAGGGTGGTCAGGATTTCGAGGGTAAGGATAAAGCGGCGTTTGTCGACCATGTCGGCGAGCGCGCCGGCGGGTAGCGCGAACAGGAACAAGGGCAGGCTGCTCGTCGCCTGAACCAGCGACACAATCAGTGGGTGCGGGTTGAGGCTCGTCATAAGCCATCCGGACGCGGCGCTGTACATCCACGAGCCGACGTTCGATACGATGGTTGCGATCCACAGCAGCCGGAAGACGCTGTAGCGCAGTGCGCCCCAGGCAGGCACCGCAGCGGGTGTCTCCTGCGCGCGGACAGCGGGCCGTTTATGTGCCGGTTGCGACATGGGGCAACAGTACAATGCCGCGCGCGAAAGTGCGTTGGCAAGCGGGGGCAGTACAATCCCCCATGGCTGTGATCGCTCACCCGCTCGTTCACTGGACCGAGGACGGTGAGGCGCGCTGCGCGCGCTGGCGTTCGGAGAGCGGCGCGCCGCCACCCAGGCGCGTCGTCATCGCGGATGACCGGACCACCGCCGACGATGCGTATGGCCTCGCGTGCCAGGGAACGGCGCTCCTGTGGCGCGGTGACTTCCAGAATGCACGGCAGATGCTGCTGGCGCTGGCGAGTCGCGCCGACCGCCAGCCGCGTAAGCAGAAGCGGGCTGCAGCCTCGACAGCCACGCCGCCAGCCGAGGCTTTTAACCTTCACCGCCAGGCCCGCTCACAGCGGGCGCGCACATTGGGTGCACTGCTGGTGCCGCTCGGGGAGGACTACAAGGTCCCACTGCGACGTGCGCCCGATGTCCGGCAGGCCTGCGTGGAAGCCTGCGGACCGGCAGAGCAACCCTCGCTCATCTCGCTGCGAGCGCTGCTCGGGCTCATCGGCGCGCACCAGTGGCGCGTCAAAGGCATTGAAATCGCGGCAATCGGCGGCCGGATCCACCCGTACTACGGAGTATTCGCCCCGATTCGCAACGAGTACGTTGATCTGGTGGCGACGGCGCCGCTGCCAGCCCTGATCGCATCATCAGGCGTTGCGTTCGACATCGGCACCGGGACCGGAGTGCTGGCCGCGGTACTCGCGCGGCGTGGCGTCAAGCGCGTAGTCGCCACCGATCAGGATCCCCGCGCACTGATGTGCGCGCGCGAAAACCTTGAGCGCCTCGGGTTGGCGGAGCGGGTGACGATGGTGCAGGCGGATCTGTTTCCTGACGGGCGCGCGGCGCTTGCGGTCTGCAACCCACCCTGGCTTCCCGCGCGGCCCAGTTCACCGATCGAGCGCGGGATCTATGATCCTGAGAGTCAGATGTTGCGGGGGTTTCTGGGCGCACTGCCCGCGCATCTTCAGCCGGGAGGCGAGGGCTGGCTGATCCTGTCTGATCTCGCCGAGCACCTGGGCCTGCGGCCAAGATCGGAGCTGCTCGCCGCGTTTGAGGTGGCGGGGCTGCAGGTCGTGGATCGCAGCGACGTGCGGCCGAGGCATCCCCGGGCGTCCGATCAAA
>PMHN01000303.1 GCA_003156695.1 Gammaproteobacteria bacterium | reverse complement strand
CCAAGACTGTTATGCGCACTGCTGTTTGGCGTCGTCGCGTGCGGCGCCGCGCACGCCGGGGATTACACACGGCCGAAGGTTCGCGCGATCACCGCATTCGTGCGCCTCGATCGCGCCACCTACCCCCAACAGGTGAGCGAGGCGCTGGCGGTATTGCGCGCGGCCAAAGGCGAGTTCGGGAAGCAGGGCTACGAGGTGGAAACACTGCGCATCGTGACTCAGCCGCTCGGGGAACTGGTGAGCGGGCAGTCTGAGACACAGGCGCTCGCGTTCCTCAAGGCGTTCGATGAGCTGTCGGTGAAGGAGAACTTCCTGCCGAATGTGGGGCCTGGAATGATGGGGGACGCGGATGACCCGCGCGTCATGGGGTTACTGGGCAAGGCGCTCGCTACGCTGCCCAACATCGAGGCGAGTGCCATCATCGCCGCTGACGACGGGATTCACTGGAAAGTGATCCACGAAAGTGCGGCGCTGGTGCGCTACGTGGCGGACCACAGTCCACACAGTCAGGGGACTTTCAACTTTACGGTAACGGCGATGCTCAAGCCCTACGGCCCGTTCTACCCGGGCGCGTACCACACCGGTGCCGGCAGGCAATTCTCGATTGGCTTCGAAGGCGCGAATGTCGTTCGGGAGGTATTCACGCGCACCCACGGGGATTTCGCCGCCTCTGTTACCGAACTCACCCGGCAACTCACCGTGCACGCCAGGGTGGCGGAGTCGATCGGCCTGAAGGTGGCGGCGGCGCAGCACTGGAGCTACATGGGAGTGGATCCCACGCCCGCACCGCTGGCGGACGTTTCAATCGGGGCGGCAATCGAGGCTTATACGGGGGCGAGGTTCGGATCGAGCGGCACCATGACGGCGGCGCTCATCATCACTGCGGCGGTCAAGGCCGTGCCGGTGACGCAGGTTGGCTACTCGGGCCTCATGGTTCCGGTGATGGAAGACAAAGTGCTCGCGCAGCGCTGGGCGGAAGGCGCGATCAATACCGACTCCTTGCTGGCGTACTCGGCCGTGTGCGGCACGGGCCTTGATACGATCCCTTATCCCGGCAACATCACGGTTGATCAACTGGCGCGCATCTTCGGTGACGTGGCCTCCCTCGCCTGGAAATGGCACAAGCCGCTGTCGGCGCGGTTGCAACCGGTAACCGGCAAGAAGGCAGGCGAGTTGACCGAGTTTCACGATCAGTACCTCTTCAACACGACCCTGCACGCTCTGCCGTGACCGCGTCGGGCGGCTCCTATCCACGAACGCGAGCTCCCCCCTGCACAATCGGAAAGTCTGTCACATGAACCGCTACCTATCACTGATTGGTGTACTCGCCCTCGCAGCCTGCGCGTCGACTCCACCGCCGCCCGAACGAGTCGCTGACGCTCCGCAGTATTTCCATATCACCCCGGTACGGCCGGTCGCGGAGCTGCTGCCGCTTGCGCTCGCGGCAACCCCACCGGTGGAGCCAGGCACATTCCGGCCGCCCGAGCTGGTGGAGCTGACGACGCTCGATCCGGCGATCAAACTCGATATTCGCTATGCGACGACCCACAATTTTCTCGGCACGCCGCTATACAGTCAGGCGCGGGCCTTCATGCAACGGCCGGCGGCGGAAGCCGTGGTGCGCGTGCAGCACGCGCTCGAGCGCGAGGGTTACGGCCTGCTGGTGCACGATGCATATCGGCCATGGTATGTGACGAAACTCTTTTGGGACGCGACGCCGGCGGACAAGCACCAGTTCGTCGCGGACCCTGCCGTGGGGTCACGCCACAATCGCGGCTGCGCGGTGGATCTGACGTTGTACGACTTAAAGACGGGCCGCGCGGTCGAAATGCCCAGCCTGTATGACGAGATGTCCCCGCGCGCCTATCCCTCCTATGCCGGGGGCACCGCGGAGCAACGCCGTTTGCGCGACCTTTTGCGCCGGCACATGGAGGCCGAGGGGTTTACCGTCTACGAATTTGAATGGTGGCATTTTGATTATCGCGACTGGAAGTCGTATGCCATCCAGAATGTGCGCTTCGAATCCATCCCCTGAGGACCCAGCCACATCTTCGTGTCGGCCGACTGGGTGGCGCTTGTGTTCAGGAGTCGACCGCCAGCATGACGCTCGACGCCTTGATGACGGCGTAGGCGCGCTTACCCTCCGCCAAGCCCAAGTTTTCGACGGCGTCGATGGTGATGATGGCCACAATGCTGATTCCGGGTGCAACTTCGATGGTGACTTGAGCATTGACCGCTCCCATCTCGATTTCCCGGATGGTGCCGGGCAGGCTGTTGCGTGCGCTCAGCTTCATGGCGCTCTCCAGTGGTTCGTCCGACCCGTAGTGTGGCAGCCCGCGGAGCTGCTAGCATCGTTATATACAAGAGAGAATACGAAGTGTTCGCGAGGTCTCGTGTGCGNNAAAATGATCGCCTGGTTCCTCATGGTCGGTATGGCTCTGGATGCCGGGGCGCTGTCGGCTGCCGATGCCGACCCCTGCACCCGGTTCACCTGGGATGTTTCACGCGAACTGGCCGTGATGCAACAGACGCCGCGCGCCGTCACCGCGGCCGTCAAGCCGGGTACTGAGGTCCCGCAGATCGAATCTGAGAGGCTTTATGAGGTGAAGCTGGCGCTTCAGAACACGGTGACTTTCGTGGCGAAGCCTGGCAAGCCCACGCCCGTGAACGGCGCATACGCCGCGCTGGTGCGATTGCGGGTTGAGAAAGCGGGGCGATACCGCCTTTCGATCAGCAGTGGTCACTGGATCGACATCGTCGAGGGTACCCAGCTCGTGCATTCCGGAGATTTTCAGGGGCAGCACGGGTGCCAACGACCCCACAAGATAGTGGAATTCGAGTTGCCCGCGGGCCACGATCTGACCGTGCAGTTCAGCGGTTCCCCAGATGCGCAGGTCCTGGTCGCGATCACGGCGGTTAGCAAACCCGCGGCGGGTTGAACATCCAGGAGGACGTCTATGAAAGTCGAAGGCAATTGCCACTGCGGACAGATTAGCTTCGAAGCCGAGATCGACCCGGATGCTGTGCGGATTTGTCACTGCACTGATTGCCAGACGCTCACCGGCTCCGCCTATCGGGTCAACGTACAAACGCAGGCAACCAGTTTCGTTCTGCTGTCCGGAGCTCCCAGGATCTACATCAAGACGGCCGAAAGCGGCAACAAACGCGCCCACGCGTTCTGCCCCAACTGCGGCACACCGATATACGCAACCGACCCGCATGAACCACGTGCATACGGCATTCGCGTTGGTACCCTGAAGCAACGTGCCGAGTTACGGCCAACGCAGCAGATCTGGTATCGCTCCGCACTGCCCTGGGTTACCGACATTCGCGATGTCCCGCATACGGAGCGACAGTAATGCTGTGTGAGGCGTCCCGATGACTCGGATGTTTCGACGAACTGTCGCCGCTGCGGCCATGGTCTGTGTCGTGGCGGCTGCGGAGGCGCAGCCGCGCCCGGTGGTAGTCGAACTCTTTACGTCCGAAGGGTGTAGCTCTTGTCCTCCGGCAGATGAGTACCTCGGAAAATTAAGCGATCGTTCCGACGTACTGGCTCTCGCGTTTCACGTCGGTTACTGGGATGGGCTCGGCTGGCGCGATCGTTTTGCGTTGCCGGAGTCCGTAAAGCGGCAATCCGTCTACGCTCGAAATCTGCACCACTCCTCGGTCTACACACCGCAGCTGGTTGTCGACGGGCGTGAGGATGATTTCCGTTCTGACGGCAAGATGGTTACCCGAGCCCTGAGCCGGAATCGCGACGGAGTTGCGGTCAGAGTCTCGGTGCACGAGGCGCAACTCCAGGTAGACATCGGGACACAGGCTGGCGTGGCACCGGGCGATGTGCTGCTGGTCGCGTACCTGCGTCATGCGGTTTCGCATATCGGTCGCGGCGAGAACGCCGGCCATACCCTCGAGGAGTTCAACATCGTGCGGGGCATCCGCACGCTGGGCCCGTGGCAGGGCGAAGCGCAGATCTTTCGCGTGCCCGTTGCCTCCCTGCCGCCCGACGCCACCGACGTCGCGGTTCTTGTGCAATCCATCGGGCAGGCCCAGATTGTCGGCGCAGGAGCTCATGCCCTGCGCTGAGTGAGCGACCCTGGGAAACTGCGGCGCAACGTGTCACGGACTGCGAGTTCGTGGCAGATCGTGCGTACCCTGGAGGTTCGTGGCCGTGACTCGATTGCGGCCGGCCTGCTTGCTGCGGTACAGCGCCGCGTCCGCGATCTTGAGCACCCGTTCGGCCAGCCGGGACTCACCGCTCGGCACCTTGTCAATGCCGCACAGGCCGAAGCTTGCGGTCACGTGGAGACTCTTTTTGCCAGCGTTGAAGGCAGTGTGCGAGACGGCAGCCCGTAACTTGCGGGCGACTTCAAACGCCGCTTCATAAGCCGTCTCTGGCATGACGATCGCGAATTCCTCACCGCCGATCCGCGCCACCCAATCGACCCCGATACGCAGAACCTGCTGCAGTCGCGGGCCGAACTGTTGCAGGGTTTGATCACCGGCGGCGTGGCCGAGAGTGTCGTTGATCTTCTTGAAGTGATCGATGTCGCACAGAATCAGGGACAAGGCACGCCCGTAACGCGCAGCCCGTTCGACCTCGCGCGGGAAGTGCTTGCCGAAGAAGCGCCGGCTGGCTGTGCGTGTTAGATCATCCGTGGCCGACAGCTTGCGATTCTCCTCCAGTGTAACGCGCAACACCGACTCAAGCTCGGCGATCCGCCGCGCAGCGCGGATACGTGCGTCCAGCTCGCGGTCACTCACCCGCCGCCCGACGCACTCGTCAGCGCCCGCGGCAAGCCCCGCTTCGCGCTCCGCGGCGTCATCCAGCTCTGCCACGTAGACGATGAACGGTGTGCGTGCCGCGGGCCGCGATCGCAGTTTGCGTATCAGCTCCTGGCTATCGGTGAGCACAACCGGGCGAAACTCGGCGCCGAACCGGCGCACGGCTTCCTGTTCGTCGGCGACCGATTCGAAGTCCAGGATATCGGGCGTGATGTGCCGCTCCATTTGCTGCCGCAGCGCTGAGTCCTCAAAGGCCAGGAGCGCCTTCGGCGGCCGCAGCACACGCACCATGATTGCGACAGTCGCTGTGGTCCCCTCGTCGGTCTTCGCGGGCTTATCCGCCCGTCGCTCCAGGATCCTCTGGATGACTGTCGTGTGTCCCCCGGTTGGCATCTGACCCCCTTGGCCCTTGAGGTTGCACTGACAGGCACAGACTACAGCCTTCGTCGCTCGCGGCCAACGGACCGGCGGCGGACGGGCTGCGTGGTGGCTTCTGGCGAAGCCACCCGCTGCGCCGCAGTTCCCTCTCGGTGCCTAGTCTGCGTACTTCACACTGCAGCCGTACGGGCGGGTAAACGCCGTCGCCACCGGCTGCCCGGCGAGCGCCGACGTCAGCGCCGCGGAAACGTAGTTCTTCGAGGCTGGAATGTCAGCGACCTCTGGCGTCGCGTGGTCGTCGATGGCGCCTTCGTAGATCAGCTTCCCGGACGGGTCGATCACGTACATGTGTGGCGTGGTTTTGGCCGAGTAAAGGTGGCCGATGGCGCCCTTGGGATCGAGGATCGCGGCGGTCGGGCCGGCGTGTTCCTGGCTTATATAGGTGTTTTCCTGCGCCGCGGTCATGTAACCCTGCTGCCCCGGCGCCGACGACAGAATCGTCAGCCACACAACTCCCTTGCCGGTCCACTGCTTCTGCAGTGACTGCATGTTGCCGCTTGCATAGTGCTTCCTGGTGTACGGGCAGCCGTTGTTGGTCCACTCGAGCACCACGAATTTGCCACGGTATTCAGACAGCTTGTGCGCCTGTCCGTTGGAGTCGGTGCCGGTGAAATCAGGCGCCGTATCCCCGACGGGCACGGCAAGCGCCGCCGGCGCGAAGGTGATGAGGGCAATGACACCCAGGACGAACCTGAGGCGAGAAGCGACGAATCGCATGGCAGTCTCCTTGTCGATGTTGAAATGCAACCTTTCGAAACCCCCGCGCCTACGGCGCGCTGCCGCCTGCGGCCGCTCTCACCGGACGTAGCCCCGCGAGCGCGTCCTCGATAATCCCGGGCGTCAACACCTCCGGCAGGATCCTGGGGGCAGCGGCGGGGTCAGCGGGATAGATGACGTAGGTGGGCACGCCACTGCGGCCGAGGCTCGCCAGTGTCTGCGCAATGACCTCGTCCTGCCGGGTCCAGTCGGCGCGGATGAGCGCCACACCGCTGCCGAGCAGCCGCTGCTGCACATCCTGCCGGCTGAGGACGAGCCGCTCATTGACCTGACAGCCCAGACACCAGCTGGCGGTGAAGTCGACGAACACCGCTCTGCCCTCGGCGCGATAGTGCTCCACCCGCGCGGGAGTAAACGCTTCCCAGTGGACGCCGCCCGAGGAGGCCGCGGTCGCCGGGGCTGCGGGCGCCGCCCAGCGCGCAGCGAGCAGCGGCAGGCCCACGGCGAGTGCTCCGACGAGGGCTGCAGCCGCCGTCGCAGTGGTGCGCGCCGGCCAGCGGCCGAGGATCCAGCCGACGATCGCGAGCAGGAGAAAGGCGCTCAGCAGAGCCACCAGCCCCGTCGCGCCGGCCGACTGCTCGTAGACCCACACCAGCCAGATCACGGTGGCGAAGACCGGGATTGCCGTGGACTGCTTGAGCAGCTCCATCCACGCCCCCGGCCGCGGCAGCACACGCGTCCAGGCGGGGTTGAAGGACAGGAGCAGATACGGTGCGGCGAGGCCGAGTGCGAGTGCGGTGAACACCACGAAGGTCACGGCCGCGGAACTGGCGAGCGCGTAGCCCACCGCCGCACCCATGAGGGGTGCCGTGCAGGGCGTCGCGACGATGACCGCCAGCACGCCGGTGAAGAAGCTGCCGGCATAACCGCTCCGGGACGCCAGGCCCGAGCCTGTGCCGGCGAGCGTCAGACCGATCTCGAACTGCCCGGCTAGCGAGAGTCCGAGAAAGAACAACAGCAGCGCGATGACAACGACGAAACCCGGCGACTGGAACTGGAACCCCCACCCGAGCTGGTGTCCCGTGCCCCGCAGGACGAGCAGCAGCGCAACGATTGCCCAGAACGAGAGCAGCACTCCCAGGGTGTAGATGAGGCTGTGCACGCGCAGCCGCTGCTGCTCTTCGTGCGAACTTTTCACCAGCGCGAGCGCCTTGATGAAGAGCACCGGGAACACGCACGGCATCAGATTCAGCAGCATCCCGCCGAGAAACGCCAACAGCGCGATGCTGGCGAGGTTCTGTGCAGGCAGGGCAGTCGCTGTCGATGTGATCAGGGCGCCCGGCGTCGCGCGGATCTCATACGCACGCTCGCCGGTGAGGACGACGACCCCGTGGAGCTCGCTCGGAGCGGTGGCCAGATTCTCGTCTTTGACCAGAGTCAGCTGGAACCCATCCGTGAGTGGCTTCACGACCTGCGGCGCAGCATTGGCGATGAGATTCTGGTCGGCGGGGAAGAACTGCGCGGAGCTCTCCCGCCGCCCAGTGGTCACGGCCAGCACGAGATTCGCTCCGGCAGTGGTGAAGCGTGCCTGGTCGTTCGCAGGCAGTGCCGCAGGCACTGCGCTCTGGAAGCGCGCGACGAGCGCGGCGTCCTCCGTCGTGGTCGGTAGTGCGGGCGCCGCGCCGAGCGCGGTGCGCTCGACCGAAAGCTGCGCGCTGCCTGGAATGCAGACCTCGCGGCACACGAGCCACTTGACGGCGGCAGCCAGGGTGACCGAGGGCGTGGCCGGCCTGAAGTCAGCTGCGACCTGGACGGGTGCCGGGAAGAGAACCTCATTCTCGTAGCCGTAATCCATCAGCGGGCCGAGCGGCAGGCGCCGCGGTGCCGGAAACTCCAGTGCGCCCGCCGAGATGCCGGCGGGCAGCTGCCACTTCATCGAGGGCGGCTGCCCCGAGTCTCCGGCATTGAGCCAGTAGAGGTGCCAGCCGGGCTCGAGTTTGAAATACAGCCCGGCCTTGAACTGCTGCCCCGGGTAGATCTGGGCCGGCGGCACCGCCAGCCGCACGCTCAGGTGCTCGGCGGTAGCTGTCGGATCCGCCCGCGCCGCAACCGTCGCCCACAGGGACACAAGCAACAGGCAAAGAACTGAGTCGCGGGCGCGCATGAGTGTCTCACGCATATTTTAAGGCCCTTCTGCGGGTCGCCGAGGTTACAGATTGCAATTATCGCCGCAGATACGCCGGACACCGTTCCCCAGGACCTGCCCAGCGGCAACCGAGGACTATTGCCACGTTGGCCAGCCTGGCACTAACGTGTGTGCATGGAGATTGTCGCCACTGCCGAATGCATTTTTTATGCAAAGGAGCTGCTCTCAAAGGATCTATGTCGGACGATCATTGAAAACTACGCGCGGGACGTGCGCAAACACCCGGGCTACGCAGTGAGCGGCCGTAGCGAGAAAAAAGCGCTCGACGACGTCAAGGTCAGCACGGATTTGGAACTCGGAGGTGAGGGCGCTTGGGCAGCGGCACACGCTGAGCTGCACTCCGCCGTTAGTCGCGCCGTCGCGAGTGTGGCGGCGCAGTTTCCATCGCTGCGGGTCTTCCCGTTACGGTGCACGGGCTACAAGATCCAGCACTACAGGAAAAACGAAGGCCACTTCAAATGGCACTTTGATGCCCTCGGGCCTGGCGCGTGGGATCGGCAGCTGGCCATGATCATTTATCTGAATTCCGTCGAAGACGGCGGAGAGACGTGCTTTCATCGGCAGAATCTGAGGGTGAAGCCTGTGGCCGGCGACGCGTTGTTCTTTCCGACATTCTGGACTCACATGCACAGCGGAGAGATCCCGAGGTCTGAAGACAAATACATCATTTCATCGTTTGTGACGTTCGTTATTCCCGCCGGAAGTTGAACGTCGCGTCGACTTCCAAGATCACGCAGGGGATGGTTGATGAAACGCTTGAACCAGCGCACGACGGTAGTGCCCACACCGTGCCTGAGGCGCCATCACCCGACACTTCCGCCGCAACCGCTGTCGCATCGATCCCGCCGCGGTCCAGTCCCTCGCAAATCGACCTCAGGCAGCTGAACCGGGCAGCGTCACAAATCGGCCGTCAGGTACATGAACAGACTCCGCGGCGAGGCCTGTAGGAACCCGGGGCTGTAGCCGATGTTCCAGAAGTAGAGGTTGGTGAGATTCTGAACCTGCGCCCGAAGGGTCGCCGGCTTGCCGAACAGTGTGAAGCGATAGCGGCCGCCGAGGCTGTATTGGGTTACCGGCACGTCGTACACGAGGTNNCCGCGCCGAAATGGAATACGGCGAGGTCAGCCGATAGCGCCGGAAGCCTCGGGAAACGGTAGTCGGCGTTGATCACGAAGGTCAGCCGTGGCTGCCCGAAGGCGATGGGACCCACGCCTTCGGCTTGCAGGTTAGGCCCCACGATGGACACCTTGCCCGCAAGCACCCCGGCGCTGATTTGCAGCTGGCTGACGAGCTCCCCGGAGAGCGACAGCTCCATGCCTCGCGCTTGTTGCAGGCCGAGTTCGCGGTCGACGCTGTTGGTATCGAGGTTGAAGTAGGGCTTCTGGATCTCGAAGACGCCGGCGATNNGAAGCGCACTCCCGAGTCGACCTGCCAGGTTCTGGCATCCGGGAGAATTGCACCGCGATTGTCTGCAGCGCTCGGCGCGGTGCCCGAGTCCTCGAGTCCCTGGGTGTAGCCGGCGTAGGCGGTGAGGCGCGCTGAGAGTGCCGCGGCAGCGGTGCCGTAGATCCGCAGCGGCCGGTCCTCGAGGCTCGCCGCCGCCAGGGCGGGGGTCGCGACCTGCTTGTCGTAGCTTTCCTGCTGGACGCCAAACGCCAGCTCTCCATGCGAGTCCCACTGGACGCGATAGGCGGTTCCCACGCTCCAAAGCTCGGTGCGGTCGCGCGTGCGTGCGGAATAGTTAAATGCGGGCTCAGGTACCTGCAGACCCTGATCGATGAGTGCCGGGCCCACATCGACTGCGTCGGAGCCGCCGTACATGGCGAGGGTATCGCGCCCGCGAGCGAGAAATACCAACTCCTGACGCCAGGCGCCGGCCGTAAATCTGCCGGTGAGGCGCATCTCGCCGGAGGTGGAAGCAACACTCTGATCAGGGTACCCGACCACTACCTGGTCGGCGAGGCGGTTGGGCAGGGTGTTGACGTACAGATCCGAGAAGCTGACCGGGTTGTCGTAGATCGAACGAAAGACGCCGGCCGCCAACGACCACTGGGACGTCAGCTTCGCGTCCATGAGGGCGCCGAAGTTTTCCGAGACGCTGCGTCCCTCCGCCCAGTCCTGGCCGAGATAGCCGCGCGCGATGGGCGGAGGCAGGAAGTCACCAGCGGTGAAAACGAAGGGCAGCGTCTTCGCCTGTGTGGTCTGGGTCCAGTCAACGATCGCGCGGAACGTGAGTCGCTCGTTCGGCGTCCAGGCAGGCGTGGCGCCGAGGTTCACGACGCTCGAGGTGTAGCCCGGCTCGGACCCAAACTGAGTTCCGGTGCTGACCTGATAGCTGGCCCCCATCGGCAGCTGCAGCTCGCGCCCATTGAGGGGCATGACCCCGTCGATACTCACGCCGCGCGCCTCGAAGGGCCCATCGGTGACGACTACGGAGGCGCTCGGCGTTCCGTCGCCGGTGTGTCTGAGGTCGTAGTCGACGATGCCCGTGGGCGCGGGGAAGGCGTAGCCGATCGCGCTGGCGCCGACATGCACGGTGGAGCCTTCCACCACGCGGTTTGACAGGCCACCCTGCTGGTCGAAGTACAGGCCGTCGATGCGGACGTCCCCGGCCGTTTGCGGGTTGAAGCCCCGCACCCCGCCTGGCCCATACAGCCCGATGGACTCGAGCCCGAGCGTCAGCCCGAAGGCGTCGTCAGCGGACTGCAGTGGATTGTCGGACGCGTGCTGGGCCCAGGCGGGCACGATACCGAGAGAAATCGCCAGCAGCGCAAGTTGAGCGCCCGCCATTCGCATGAGCCTGCACCGTCCCCAAGACTGCGCGGGCGCCCCTCGGACGCCGGGTGCGCGCGTCTTCCACATGACCAGACCGGGTCAGCGGGGAAATGTTGGCTGGCGTTGCGACGACACGAGGCGATGTTGCGTCGACCGGAAAAAACTCCGAGGGTCCCGAAAAGCANNACCCGCCGTTTCACACAGTCATGGTTTGGTTAGAACCCGCAGTCCGGATCCCGATCCCGTTTCTAACGCTGATCGCGCAGGAGCTCCGCGAAATTCCAGACATCCAGAGTGCCAAGTCCGGCCGCGGGACTGTAGCCGTTGCGTCCGTAGTAGAACCAGTTGTCGCCGTATGCGATCGGGTGTAGCGGTGGACCTCGGTTCCAGAAGGATTGATCGCTGCCCGCGAGAGCGTAGAGCGCGTCGTTCAGCAATCCGAGCCGTTGTCTGCCCCGCAAATGCAAATATTGGCCCAGCAAGGCCGTGACGCCGTTCAGTTGCGGTCCGACAAAGCTCGTGCCGCCCCAGCCCTGCTGTTCACTAAATACTCCGGATGGCTCCGAGGTGTAGTAGACAACGTAACCGGTGTACGGATCGGCATTGAACGAGACATCCGGCACGTTGCGGCCCGGAAAGTGCGATGGCAGCGCGTAGTACAGCGGGATGCCATACGCAGCGAAACCCGAGCCGGCTTGGAAAACCTGGCCGGGTTGGGTGTTCTGAACGCCCGGAAGGAAGCTCTGGTACCAGGGTCTGTCAAAGAAAAAGCTCACGCCGCCGCCACCTCCACCGGGGAAGATTCCGCAGGTGATGGGATTGGGGGTCCCAAGAGCAGCGCACAAAGGATCGAGCCAATCCCATCCCCATACCCTCTGGTGCGGGATGTTGATCACAACGGGATTAGTGCATGCCGCATTCAGGCAAAATTCCTGGGTGCCGGGCAGCGTCGTGCCACCCGCTGCGGTGATTGCCGTGTCACTCGCGGGATAATCCACGCTTAGTGTCAGGCTGCAGCTGTATGGCTGCGAGGCTGAGTACGCGCCGGTGCAACCAAGATCGTCATACGCATCGTAGGCGCCGCCGTCACCTGCCGCCGCGAAGACCGTCTGTCCCTGGATCGCTGCGCGAACGAGCAGTTCGTGGACTGCTACGGTAGTGCCCACCGTCTGTCCGGTGATCGGATCGGTCACCGGAGAGTTTTCGAGGTTTTCGAACCACTCCCAGTCACCCCAGCTGATCGAGAGGGACTCCGCTGAATTGGCATCGATAGCTACAGCAAAGACGTCAACGAAGCCCTGGTCGGTATTGGGTGCCTGGTAGACGATGATATTGGCTCCCGGAGCGATTCCACCGGACTGTTCCACATCGACGGTGGTCTCGAGCGAGCCGGACGCGTCGCTGGGTGCGCCCGATCCGCCGTCGACGTTGACGATCTGGATGCGGTGCTTATTGACCGAAAGCCCAACTGCCTGCCAATAGGCAAAGGCATCGCTCGGCGTAAAGCTCGCTAACGTCATGATGCCCAGCGTGCGTCCCGCCCCTGTCACGCCTTGGCTGTACAGCGGCTGCACGTCGTAAAGATTGGCAAAGTCGGTTACGGTCAAATCTCCAAATGCATTGCCCGTCGCTGTCGGTGCCACGCTCGATCGCGATTTAGGGAGCGTCTGCGGAGCGGCCCGGTAGAGTGGACGAAAGCTGGGGCGGCTATCGAGACCAACCACGGCTGCGACCGACGCCGAGATTTCGGCGGGAATCGTGGGGCGAGTGAGCGGCGCATGAAAGGTGTAGCCCGTGACGTTCCCGTTAGCGGGTACTTCATAGCTATGCAGGCTCACGGCGAAGGCGCGCTCCATGTCGGCCGGTAGGCCGGTTACCTTGAGCGTCGTCACGCTGGTGCGTTCGGCCGCCAGCCCGTACTTGGCCACGCTCGCAATGACTGCCGCCACGTCGCTGTCCGCGGGCGCAAAGCGCGCCACGAATTGTTCCGCGGTCAGAAACTGGTGAAACTGCGGACTCCCGGGCGTGCTGAGCGACTGCAGCAGGTTCTCCGCCGCGTCCAGATCGCGCAACCTGAGGGCGATGGTGACCGAAATCGGCGTTGCGGCCGACTGCGCTTTAAGTTCGCCGACGTCGATTGGCTTAGGCGTTGCCGCGCTGGGATAAGGCACTCCGGCATGCGCCGCAGCCTGGGCCATGGCGCCCAGCACCAACAACAACGTCACAAATGCGGTCTTGGGGGCTCTCACGAATTCTTCTCCTTACCGCTTGTCTGCGCGGCTGCGAAGTTCTGGGATTTTTCTTATACCTCACGGCCGCGAGTGTCAATCGCGCATTTTCTCTTTGCTCGCATCGTGCCCTGACTCGTGTTAGGCGGAGTCGTAGTACTCGCTTTTGTCATAACGTGGCGTTCCTTGGGACGCGCGGCGCGCGGTTTGCGCTTACAATCTGCACCCAACGCGAAAAATATCGCTGTGCGGGAGGTTCGACCATGCGCTCGTCCCGGCTGTCTGCCCTCATGTTCGCGCCTGTCCTCATCGCTCTTAGTGCGACCGCGGCCGCCACCCCCGCGCCGTTGATTACATCCGCCATCGACGAATCCCAGCTGGTCACGCTCGGCGGCAACACCCCGCCCGCGGCCGCGCTGCGTGCCAGCGACCAGGGCGCGGTGGATGACGAGCTGCGCTTCGGGCACCTGCTGCTGCTGTTGAAGCGCGACCCGCAGAACGAGACCCGGCTGGCACAGCTCGTCGCCGCACTGCACGACCCGAATTCGCCGCAGTTTCACCATTGGCTCACGCCCGAGCAGCTCGGCGCCNNTCCGCCAGTGGCTTCAGTCGCACGGCTTTACCGTCAACCAGGTCTACAAGAGCGGCCTGATCGTGGACTTCAGCGGCACTGCGCGGCAGATCCGCGAGGCCTTCCACACCGAGGTGCACAAGCTGGTGCTGGCCAACGGCGAGAAGCACGTGGCGAACATGCGCGATCCGCAGATCCCCGTGGCGCTGGCGCCGGCGATCGAGGGCGTGCCGCTGCATGACTTTTTCCCGCGTCCGCGCCTGACGCCGCTCGGTCCTGTGAGTTTCAATGAGTCCAGGGGAAGCTGGCAGCCGCGCTACAACCTGACCTTCCAGGGCTTCGAATACCACATCATCGGGCCCTACGACTTCGCTACCATCTACAACCTGCTGCCGCTGTGGAATCAGGGCTTCACCGGCAAGGGGGTCAGGATCGCGACCGTCGAGGACTCGAACCTCGCCCACCCGGGCGACTGGGACACGTTCCGGCGTACCTTCGGGCTCACCGGCTTCACGCAGGGCAACTTCCGGCAGGTGTACCCGGCGTGCGAGAACCCGGGCCAGAACGGCGATGAGATCGAGGCGGCGCTCGATGTCGAGTGGGCAAGCGCCGCGGCGCCGGATGCCAGCGTCGAGCTGTCGGCGTGCGCGAACTCGACCACCACCTCCGGGCTCGATCTGGCGATTCTCAACCTTCTCGAGACCAACCCGCCGGACATCATTTCCGACAGCTACGGACTGTGCGAGACCGTCACCGGACAGGCCGAGGTGGCCCTGGAGAACTTCGAGGCGGAGCTGGCAACCCTCGAAGGGGTGACCTTCTTCATCGCGCAGGGCGACACGGGCGCGGACGAGTGTGCACCGGTTGAGAGCACGCCGTACTCGACGCTCGGAATCAACAGTGGTGACAACACCGCTTCGGCCTTCGCGGTTGATGTGGGCGGCACCGATTTCATGGCGCAGTACAACGCCGACACCAGTGGCGTGCCGCTCTCAAACTACTGGAGCGCGAGCAACACGCCGGGCACGCTCGCTTCGGCACTGTCGTACATTCCCGAGATTCCCTGGAACGACGGCTGCACCAGCCGCCTCATCTACACGGATCCCGCGATCGCCTCCGGATTCACCCGTTCCTTCGGCGCGAGCGGCTTCTGCAACTCGAGCCTCGGCCAGCAGCAATTTCTCATCGATGTCGCCGGCAGCGGTGGCCCGAGCACCTGCTTTACCGGAACGCCCGCCATTCCCGGGGTGGTGAGCGGCACCTGCAGGGGCAACCCGAAGCCCCCGTTCCAGTTCGGGGTGCCAGGGGTCCCGCATGACGGCCTGCGCGATCAGCCGGACCTGTCCCTGTTCGCCGGCAACGGCGTGTGGGGCAGCTTCTACGTCGAATGCCTGTCCGACGTCAGCCAGGGCGGAGCCCCCTGTACGCCAAGAAATGACGCGATCCTCGAGGGCGGTGGCGGCACCTCGTTCGCCTCGCCCGCGATGGCGGGAATCCTGGCGCTCATCGAGCAGCGCTTTGGCAGGCAGGGGGACGCCAACTACGTTCTCTACTATCTCGCCGCGCGGCAGTTCCGGGAGCAGGGACCCTCACGCTGCAACGCCAGCCAAAGGAACGGCGAGCTGCCGGCAGCCTCATGCGTGTTCAACGACATCACCGCGGGTGACATGGATATTCCCTGCGGGCAGAACAGCGACGGGCATTTCTACGACTGTCACGGCGCCACGTCCGAGCTCATCGGGGAGATGTCGACGGCGAACTCGCGGAATGACCCCGCGTATCCGGCGACCGTTGGTTACGATCTGGCCACCGGCCTCGGCTCAGTGAACGCCACACGTCTCTTCTACGCCTGGGCGGCGTTTCTCAGGGGCTTCTAGTCGCGCAATGGAATGCGGCGGGGAGACCGCATGAAGGGGCGGCCGGGAAATACAGCGACCCTGAGGCTTTTGACGAGGGTCCTGGTCGCGCTGATCGTGCCGATGGGGGCGCCGGCCGGGGCGCAGTCGCAGCTGACCGTGATCCTCACCGGCCAGTCGATGATCCGGTCGGACCTGCGCGCGAGCGCTCCGGCGGCGCTTAAGCGAATGCAGCCGCTGCTGCAGGGCGGCGACGTCATCTTCACCAATCTCGAAGGCACCGTTGCCGAGCCCGGTGAATCCGCTGAGGAGGGCCGCGGGTTTCTCACCCCACCGCAGGCGCTCGATGCGCTGCAGGCGCTGGGGTTCAATCTCCTCGCGCTCGCCGACAATCACGCCTTCGACCTCAAGGCCCTGGGAATCGCGAACACGCTCGCCGAGACTCAGCGGCGCGCCATCGTGCACGCCGGCACCGGTACCAACCTGGCCGAGGCGGCCGCCGCTGCCTACCTGCGCTTGCCGAAGCTTACCGTCGCGCTGGTGGCGAGTGCCTCGGGCCTCATCGCCGCGGGCGGTGACGCGACTGCGGACCGGCCCGGCGTCAACGAGCTGCGGATCCGCGCGGGCGGGCAGGCCAACGAGGCCAACACCGATCTGGCGGGGGCGGGCGCCAACACGCCCGATCCGGAGGACGCGCAGCGCATCCTGGCGAGCATCCGCGCGGCGCGGCGGCAGTCCGACCTCGTTATCGTGTATCAGCACAATCACGTGTTTGGGAACCGTTCCTTCGCGACGATCTTCTCCGAGGGCATGGCGGAGCGGCTGGCCCCGAACGAGTGGTTGCGCAGCTGGACGCATCCGGAGGTGGACGCCGGCGCGGATGTCGTGGTGATGCACGGCGCCCCGCTCCTGCATGGAGTTGAGATGTACCACGGCCGGCCGATCTTTTACGATCTCGGCAACTTCATCTACAACCTGCCGCCGACGATCACCTACATCGATGAGCCCATGGCCTGGGAGAGCGTGGTGGCGCGTCTTGAGTATCGCGGCAACGCGCTGCGCGCGATCACTCTCAGTCCGATCGTCCTGAATGCGATCGGCGAGGGGCAGCCGGACACGCACGACCCGCACGCGAACAATGGATTCCTGGACACCCGCGGACTGCCATCCGTCGCGACGGGTGCCAAGGCGCGCTACATTCTCGAGCGCCTGGCGGCGCTCTCGGCGCCGTTCGGTACCTCGATCGAGGTCACCGGCGAGACCGGGCGCATCAGCCTCGGCACGAGCGCTGGCCCTTAGCATGGGTTTGGGGCGCTGCTACAGTGCCGCGCATGGGTCGCCCGTGGACCGTATGCCTGCTGATGCTGTGCGTACCGCTCACCGCGCATGGGCAGAGCGCGGGCGGCGAGTGGTACGTGAATCCCTATCTCGGCGGCATCACGCCTGACAAGCCCTGGGGGGCGACCGGGAGCGCCGCGCTCATCGGGGTGGACCTCGGCGCGAAGCTCTCGGCGGCCTGGAGCAGCGAGCTTGATGTTGAGGACGGCATGCTCCGCGACCGGGCCGACTCCGGACACAGCAATCTCTACGGCGTCGCGCTTGCGGCGCTGCGCGTCTTTGACCGCGGCGGCCTGCTCGCGCCGTACCTGTCGCTCGGGGCGGGCGCGAGCTGCTTTGCGCCGGCGGCGCACTCGGCGCTCGCAAGCCGTACGGAGTTCATGTGGCAGGCGGGCGGAGGCACCCTGGTCCGGCTGTGGGCGCCCGCGGACGGCGCCAGCTCGCTCGCCCTGCGTCCCGAGATCCGGGTGCGCTGGACGCACGGCTGGGCGCACGCGCCCGGCAATCCGGTCGATCCGCTGTATGCCCTCGGGTTGATGTTCTCTTTCTGAGTGGATCCTGAGCGTGCGCCGCCCAAGGCATGACCGCGGCGACTCCCGTGAGCGCCGCGCACTGTATTATTAAAGCGCCATCGAG
>PMHN01000208.1:7463-7964 GCA_003156695.1 Gammaproteobacteria bacterium | reverse complement strand
AGTTCATGAAGATCATTTCGCTGGCACCGGAAGTACTTTGAAATGAAGAAGATCCGTAAAGGCGATCAGGTTGTCGTGTTGACCGGCCGTGACCGCGGCCGGCGTGGCGCGGTGATCCAGGTGCTCGNNTCGTCGAGAGCGTCAACATGGTGAAGAAGCACCAGAAGCCCAACCCGCAGGGCGGCAAGCAGGGCGGCATCGTCGAGAAAGAGATGCCGCTGGCGGTGTCGAAGGTCGCGATCTGGAACCCGGCCGCCAAGAAGGGCGACCGCATCGGGGTGAAGACGCTGACCGACGGCAAGCGTGTGCGCTTCTTCAAGTCGAACGGAGAGATGCTCGACGCCTGAGGGCGCCGGCAAGCGAGTCAGTTATGGCAGCCAGGTTACATCAGTTCTACCGCGAGACAGTCGTGCCGCGTCTGCGCTCGGACCTCAAGATCGAGAACATTATGCAGGTGCCGCGCATCAGCAAGATCACGCTCAACATGGGCGTGGGCGAGGC
>PMHN01000208.1:0-7427 GCA_003156695.1 Gammaproteobacteria bacterium | reverse complement strand
CGACTTTCGCGGCGTGTCGGCGCGCGCCTTCGACGGCCAGGGCAATTACAGCCTGGGCGTCAAGGAACAGATCATTTTTCCAGAGATCCAGTACGACCAGATCGACCAGATCCGTGGCATGGATATCACGATTACTACGACGGCATCCGATGACCGTCACGGCCGAGCGTTGCTCGAGGCATTCAACTTCCCGTTCCGGAAGTAACAGGAACCATAAAGTCTATGGCGAAGACGAGCATGGTCGAGCGCGAAAAACGTCGCGCGGGGATCGTGAAAAAGTACGCGGTGAAGCGCGCGAAGCTCAAGGAGCTGATCAGAAGCCCCAAGAGCTCGCCCGAACAGCGTCTGGCTGCGCAGGCGCAGTTGCAGGCGCAGCCGCGCGACGCAAGCGCGTCGCGCAAGCGCAACCGTTGTGCCATCACGGGGCGTTCGCGCGGCGTGTACCGCAAGTTTGGTCTCTCGCGGGTGAAGATCCGCGAAGTCGCCAACCGCGGTGAGATTCCGGGGCTCGCCAAGGCGAGCTGGTGAGGGATAGCGCATGAGCATGACTGATCCGATTGCCGATCTCCTGACGCGCATTCGCAATGGCCAGACCGCTGGCAAGGCCGAAGTGCAGCTCGCGTCCTCGCGCCTGAAGACGGCCATCGTCAAGGTGCTGAAGGACGAGGGTTACATCGCCGATTTCCGCCTCGACGCGGACAGCGGCAAGCCGCGTCTCACGATCGGCCTGAAGTATTTCGAGGGCCGGCCCGTCATCGACCGCCTGGAGCGTGTCAGCCGTCCGGGCCTGAGGATTTACCGCGGCAAGGACGAGTTGCCGAAGATCCTGGGGGGCATGGGCACGGTGATCGTATCCACGCCCAAGGGCGTGATGACCGACCGCCAGGCACGCGCCAGCGGACAGGGCGGCGAAGTCCTGTGCATCGTCACTTGAGCGTGCGCATCTTGCGAACGAGTTAATCAAAGAAGCCATCATGTCGAGAATTGCCAAAGCTCCGCTGGAACTGCCACAGGGCGTGACCGCGACCATCGCCGCGCAAGGCGTGACCATCAAGGGCGCCAAGGGCTCGCTCAGCCTGCCGCTGGGCGCGGGGGTTTCGGTCGTGCAGACGGAGAAGAAGCTCGAGATCAAGTACTCGGATCCCGGGCAGGCACGCACCCAGGCTGGCGCGACGCGTGCGCACCTCGCCAACATGGTGAAGGGCGTCACCAAGGGCTACGAGAAGAAGCTCGAGCTCGTGGGCGTCGGTTTCCGCGCGGCGGTGCAGGGCAAGAGCCTGAATCTGACCCTCGGCTTCTCGCACCCGGTGAACGTGGCGATCCCGGAAGGCATTGCCATCGAGACCCCGAGCCAGACGGAGATCCTGATCAAGGGCATCGACCGGCAGAAAGTCGGCCAGATCGCCGCCGAGATCCGCGACATCCGTCCGCCCGAGCCCTACAAGGGCAAGGGCGTGCGCTACGCCGGGGAAAAGATCACCCTGAAAGAGGGCAAGAAAAAGTGATCATCACCAAGAAGCAGCGGCGCCTGCGCCGCGCCGTGAAGGCCCGTGCGCACATTCGCGGGCTCGCCGTGGCGCGCCTGAGCGTGCACCGCACGCCTAACCACATCTACGCCCAGGTAACCGACGCGGAGGGCGCGAAGGTGATTGCGGCCGCCTCCACCGTGCAGAAGGCGGTACGCGAGGGCTTAAAGAGCACCGGCAATGTCGCGGCGGCCAAGGCCGTCGGGCGTGCCATCGCCGAGCGCAGCAAGGCTGCCGGCGTGAGCAAGGTCGCTTTCGATCGCTCAGGTTTCCAGTTCCACGGGCGCGTGAAGGCGCTCGCGGATGCGGCCCGCGAAGCGGGTCTTGAGTTCTAGGCAGGACACACAACATATGGCGAGACCAGAGAAGGGCCAGCCGGCCGACGAGTTCATCGAGAAGCTCGTGGCCGTGAACCGCACCGCCAAGGTCGTCAAGGGCGGCAGGCAGTTTGGCTTCACCGCGCTCACCGTGGTTGGCGACACCTCCGGGCGCGTCGGTTACGGCTTCGGCAAGGCGCGTGAGGTGCCGGTGGCGATTTCCAAGGCCATGACCCAGGCGCGCAAGAACCTGATCAGCGTGGCGCTGCGAAACGATTCGCTGCATTACGCGGTCATAGGTACTCATGGAGCCACGCGCGTGTACATGCAGCCGGCCTCCGACGGTACCGGCGTCATCGCCGGCGGCGGCATGCGCGCGGTGCTCGAGTGTGCCGGGGTCCGCAACGTGCTCGCCAAGAGCTACGGCTCGCGCAACCCGATCAACGTCGTGCGCGCCACCATGAATGCGCTGGCGAAGATCCGCTCGCCGGAAGAGATCGCGGCCAAGCGCGGCAAGACCCTGGACGAGATCACCGGGTAGAAGGTCATGGCGGACAAGCAACTGAGAATTACGCTGATCAAGAGCCTGCACGGGCAGCTGCAGAACATCGCCGCGTCCGCACGGGGCCTGGGATTGCGGCGAATCCACCAGAGCGTGATGGTCAGGGACACGCGCGAGAACCGCGGCATGATCCAGACCGCCGTGCATCTGCTGCGCATTGAAAAGGGCGCCTAGATTATGCGACTGAACACATTGAAACCGGCTGCGGGAGCTAAGCGCGGGCGCTTGCGCGTCGGCCGTGGCGCCTCTGCCGGCCAGGGCAAGACCTGTGGCCGCGGCACCAAGGGCCAGCGCGCGCGCAAGGGCGGCTACCACAAGGTCGGCTTTGAAGGCGGCCAGATGCCCATCCAGCGGCGCATGCCGAAGGTCGGCTTCCGCTCCGCTATGAAGCGCAGCCGCGCCGAGGTACGTCTTGACGAGCTCGTCAAGGTCGAGGGTGCGGTGGTGGATCTCCCGGCCCTCATCAAGGCGCAGGTGGTGCCCGTGGGCACGGAGCGCGCCAAGGTGATTCTCTCCGGCGAGATCAAGAAGGCCGTGACCCTCAAGGGCGTCGCGGTCACCAAGGGCGCGCGTGCGGCGATCGAAGCCGCCGGCGGCAAGATCGAGGCCTGAGGGGCCTGCGGAACCAGAACAGTATGGCGAATTCGACCTTAAGCAACCCGGCCGCCGCATTCGGCGAAGCTGCCCGTCATGGGGAGATTCGCGGCCGCCTGTTGTTCCTGCTGGGCGCGCTCATCGTCTACCGCATCGGCACCTTCATCCCGGTGCCGGGCATCAATCCGGCGGAAGTGGCGCGCTTTTTCGGCGACCGCTCCAACACCATTCTCGGCATCGTCAACATGTTCTCGGGTGGCGCGCTGTCGCGGCTGTCGATCTTCGCCATGGGCGTTATGCCCTACATCTCCGCCTCCATCATCATCCAGATGATGTCGATGGTGGTGCCGACGCTCATGGAGCTGCGCAAGGAAGGCGAGTCCGGGCGGCGCAAGATCACCCAGTACACGCGCTACGGCACCGTCGCGCTCGCGATCGTGCAGTCATTCGCGGCCGCCGGCGCACTCGACAAGGGCGGCATGACGCTGATCACGGGCTGGCCGTTTCTCATCACCGCGACCATCACCATGACCACCGGGACCCTGTTCCTCATGTGGCTGGGTGAGCAGATCACCGAGCGCGGCATCGGCAACGGCATTTCAATGATCATTCTTTCCGGCATCGTTGCCGGATTGCCGGGCGCGGTGGGCAATACCGCCGAGGCGGTGAGCTCGGGCGAAATGCAGGGGCCGTTTGCGCTCCTGCTCCTGCTGGTGGTGCTGGGGACGACCTTCTTCGTGGTGTTCGTCGAGCGCGCCCAGCGGCGCATCCCGGTGGACTACGCCAAGCGCCAGGTCGGGCGGCGCATGTACGCGGGTCAGTCGAGCCACCTGCCGTTCAAGCTCAACATGTCGGGCGTGATTCCGCCGATCTTCGCTTCGAGCCTGCTCCTGTTCCCGGCGACGCTGGCGAGCTTCGCCGGCAGCGGCTCGGAGGGCTGGTTCGCCACCGTGTCGCAGAACATCGCCGCCGCCTTACAATACGGGCAGCCGCTGCACCTGACGCTGTACGCGCTCTTGATCATTTTCTTCTGCTTCTTCTACACCGCGCTGGTGTTCAACGCGCGTGACACCGCGGATAACCTCAAGAAGTCCGGGGCCTTCGTGCGCGGCATCCGCCCCGGCCAGCAGACCGCCGAGTACATCGATCACGTGCTCACGCGGCTGACTTTGTGGGGCGCGCTGTACGTCACCGCGGTGTGCGTGCTGCCGGAGATCCTCATTTCTTCGGGCAGCGTACCGTTTCGCTTCGGCGGCACGTCGCTCCTTATCGTGGTGGTGGTGGTGATGGATTTCATGGCGCAGCTGAACGCACACATGATGTCGCATCACTATCCCGGGTTG
Source organism: Gammaproteobacteria bacterium (assembly GCA_003156695.1). Taxonomy (GTDB): domain Bacteria; phylum Pseudomonadota; class Gammaproteobacteria; order Steroidobacterales; family Steroidobacteraceae; genus 13-2-20CM-66-19. Next base: position 3,085 of record PMHN01000208.1, on the reverse strand, counting down.
CTCAAGAAGGCGAACCTGCTCGGCTACGGCCGCAGCGGTTCGGGTGGTTAAAAATGAAAGTACGTCCGTCGGTCAAAAAGATCTGCAAGAACTGCAAGATCGTGCGCCGCCGCCGCGTGGTCTACGTAATTTGCACGGACCCGCGGCACAAGCAGCGTCAGGGTTGAGGTAAGCACATGGCACGCATAGCCGGTATCAACATCCCGATGAACAAGCACGTGTGGGTCGGGCTCACGCACATCTACGGGCTGGGCAAGTCGCGCTCACGCACGGTCTGCACGGCCGCGGGCGTGAGTCCCACCACCAAGGTGAAGGATCTCACCGAGGCGGAGGTCAACGCGATCCGCTCGCAGATCGCCAAGTTCGCGGTCGAGGGCGACCTGCGGCGCGAAGTATCCATGAACATCAAGCGTCTGATGGACTTAGGCAGCCATCGCGGCATCCGTCATCGCCGTGGACTGCCGGTGCGCGGTCAGCGCACGCGCACCAACGCGCGCACCCGCAAGGGCCCGCGCAAGCAGGCAGTCAAGTTGAACGCACCTCCTGGAAAGGCATAACGAATGGCTGAAGAGAAAGTGAAACAGGGCGGCGCGGAGCCGGCGGCGGCCGCGGCAGCCGCGGGCGGGCCGAAGAAGGCCAAGAAGGCGCGCAAGAACGTGCTCGATGCGATCGCGCACGTGCACGCGTCCTTCAACAACACGATCATCACCATCACCGATCGCCAGGGCAACACCCTGTCCTGGGCGACCTCGGGCGGCTGCGGCTTCCGCGGCTCGCGCAAGAGCACGCCGTTTGCGGCGCAGGTAGCGGCCGAGAAGGCCGGAGTCGCCGCGCAGGAGCACGGCGTGAAGAACGTGGAAGTGCGCGTGGGCGGCCCCGGACCGGGGCGTGAATCGGCCGTGCGTGCGCTCAATAACTGTGGACTGAAGATCACCAGCATCTCGGACGTGACGCCCATACCGCACAACGGTTGTCGTCCGCCGAAGAAGCGCAGGGTCTAAGGGTTACGAGGACAATATGGCGCGTTACATTGGACCGAAGTGCAAGCTCGCTCGCCGCGAGGGCACGGACCTGTTCCTGAAGAGCGGCGTCAAGCCGATCGAGAGCAAGTGCAAGTTCACGGTGCCGCCCGGCGGCATCAAGGGCGAGCGCCGCCAGCGGCTGTCTGACTACGGCCTGCAGCTGCGCGAGAAACAGAAGCTGCGCCGCATGTACGGCGTGCTCGAGCGCCAGTTCGGCAATTACTACGAGGCGGCGGCCAGGAAGGCGGGCGCCACCGGCGAGAACCTGCTGAAGCTGCTCGAGTGCCGCCTCGACAACGTCGTGTACCGCATGGGCTTCGCCTCCACGCGCTCCGAAGCGCGCCAGCTGGTGAGCCACAAGGCGATCACCGTCAATGAGAAGGGGGTCACCATCGCCTCCTACCAGGTGAAGGCCGGAGATATCGTCCAGGTGCGCGAGAAGTCGCGCAAGCAGCTGCGGATCGCGAGCGCGCTGAACGTCGCGCAGCAGGTAGGGCTGCCGGACTGGGTCGAGGTGAACGACAAGGAGTTCCGTGGCGTGTTCAAGTCGGCGCCGGGCCGGGAAGACATCCTGCCCGACATCAACGAGAACCTGGTCGTCGAGTTGTATTCGAAGTAAGTGCATCCGCTTGCAATGGGTGGCCCGCGCACCCATGTAGGCGGGTCCCGTGTGTTTCTTTTTTTGCGCCGGTAAGTAATGCCGGCAAGGTGAGACCGCAATGCAGGGATCTGTAACCGAGTTCTTGAGGCCCCGCGTGGTGAAGGTGCAGCCGATTGCCCCGCGCCAGGCGCGCGTGGTGATCGAGCCGTTCGAGCGTGGCTTCGGCCATACGCTGGGTAACGCGCTGCGCCGCGTGCTGCTGTCGTCCATGCCCGGCAGCGCCATCACCGAGGTCGAGATCGACGGCGTGCTCCACGAGTACACCAGCATCGAGGGTGTGCAGGAAGACGTGGTCGACATCCTTCTGAACCTGAAGAACGTCGCGCTGCGCAGCCACACGCGCGATAGCGCGGAGTTGCGTCTGCACAAGAAGGGCCCGGGACCGGTGACGGCCGGCGACATTCAGACCGACCATGACATCGAGGTCGTGAACCCCGAACTCGTGATCGCGAACCTGACCAAGGCCGGCGAGCTGTCGATGACACTGCGCGTCGAGCGCGGCCGCGGCTACCGTCCGGCGGTCACTCGCGTGGCCTTCGAGGAGCAGACGCGCCCGATCGGCCGTTTGCAGCTGGATGCCTCGTTCTCGCCGGTGCGGCGCGTGACCTACTCGGTCGACGCGGCGCGCGTCGAGCAGCGCACCGACCTCGACAAGCTCATCATCGACATCGAGACCAACGGCACCATCGACGCCGAAGAGGCGATCCGCCGCGCCGGCAGCATCCTGAAGGACCAGCTGTCCGTGTTCGTCGACCTGCAGGGTGAGGAAGAGGCTGCAACCAAGGTCTCGGAGATGCAGTTCGATCCGATCCTGCTGCGTCCCGTGGACGAACTCGAGCTCACTGTGCGCAGTGCGAACTGCCTCAAGGCCGAGAATATCCACTACATCGGCGATTTGGTGCAGCGCACGGAAGTGGAGCTGCTGCGCACGCCGAACCTCGGCAAGAAGTNNATTGGCCTGCTGAGCGAGCAAGAGTCACGCCTCTTGCTCGCGAGTCGCAAGCGCCGCAGGCGGCTTTCGACCGACAGAACATAGCCGCAGGCTTTTTCAGCCAAGAGGAACATATGCGTCACCATCTCTCCGGCCGCCAGCTGTCGCGTAACAGCTCGCACCGACATGCCATGCTGCGCAACATGTCGGTCTCGCTGCTGCGCCACGAGANNTGCCGAAGGCGAAGGAGCTGCGACGGGTCGTTGAGCCGCTGATCACGCTCGCCAAGAGCGGCAGTGACGCCAGCCGCCGGCTGGCGTTTGCCCGCCTGCGCGATGCGCAGATCGTCGAGAAGCTGTTCGCGGACTTAGGTCCGCGCTTCAAGGCCCGGCCGGGCGGTTACACGCGCATCCTGCGGATGATGCCCCGCCCCGGGGACTCCGCTCCCATGGCGCTGATGCAGCTGGTGGA
>PMHN01000205.1 GCA_003156695.1 Gammaproteobacteria bacterium | reverse complement strand
CTGCCTTCAAAAAAAGGCTTCTCCTCCTTGATGAAATGTAGAAGTCTCTTTACGTCGTCCTGTTGGTTAAAGTCCTCTATCGCGACCCTTGAGTAGTCGATCGCTTCCTTAGAGCCTTTCGGTAGCCGAGCGAGATTAGCAATAGAGCTTGCGGTGTCCGAGTCGAAGTACTTGATTTGATCTCGGTCCAGCGCAAGAGCGATGACTTCTCCAACTTCGATCGAATTACTCCTGCAGGCGAAATAGAGCGCTATCAGCGGATTAGATGGTNNGTCGAGTAGGCGAGTTGGCAGCGAGTAGTGCTGCATGCGCACTAGCCGATCAAGCGTATATATATCTCCCTGGAAGTCCGCTGAGTTCGATACTAGGAGCTCGCGATAAAGCCTGTCTTCAGCATCCAGGTGTTTGAAATTGCCTCTTTCGTCTTTTCGGAATAGAGCTGGCTCCAGCCGGTACCGAGTCCTAATCGAGTGGCCCCGGTAAAAAACTTCCTTGGAACCATGATCGAAGTTGAGAACCTTTTCGACAAACTCACCTACCGATCCAGCTTGTAGCTCGGGCCGCGACAGTGGTGGCAGGTTAGCCTTCTGAATTTTGGGAGCGGCAGGCTGGGCGGGGATAGCACCCGCGCTCGACAGTATTTCGAGTAGATCTTCATCCTTGATCGCCCAGTGCGTGCGGCTCAGCTCCCAACCGCGAATGTCCAAAGCAATCTGAAGTGGTGCAATGCGCTGAAATGGAATGGGAGGGACATTCGCGTCAAGTTCGAACTCGATATAAAGCGTGCGAGGGCGAGGGCGGACCTTTCGCAGCCTGCCAAGCCGCATCGCTTCGCTGTCGCCCTCGTAAGCGAACAAACACGGAAGCTCTAACAGCGTCTGGATCTGAGGATCTTTCAGTTCCTGGAAGCTTCTAGCGATGTCGTCGTCTGTGTACTCAAGGAAACGCCCACGGGGGTACTCGTAACCCAACTGGTCCCAGGCTCCGTCTTGAGCCGTTACGAGGAAGTTATACATGTCGTTGACTCATACGCTTGTCGTGGAGGCGATCATTGATTCGGTATTCCGTTCATAGAGTTCAAGATCAACCGTTGCGCGAGCGGTCCCCCAGAAATGGAGGCGTCTCGACGTCCCCCCTGTTTTGAGTAGCGCGCAGGATTAGAGTCTAACCCCGGCGCCGGAGGTTGGACGTGAAGAAGCGATTTACGGAAGAGCAGATCATCGGCTTCCTGCGGGAAGGTGATAAGGGCGTGGCGGTGAAGGATCTGTGCCGCCGGCATGGGTTCTCGGAGGCGAGTTACTACCTGTGGCGCAGCAAGTTTGGCGGCATGGATGTGTCGGATGCGAAGCGGCTGAGGGCGCTGGAAGCGGAGAACGCGAGGCTGAAGAAGTTGCTCGCGGAGTCGATGCTCGAGAACGAGGTGACGCGTGAAGCGCTGCGAAAAAAATAGTGACCGCGCCAGCGCGTCGCGAGCTGGTGCGGTGGATGCAGACGCAAGGACTCTCGGAGCGACGCGGTCTGCAGGTTGTGCGCATGAGTGCGAGCGCGCTGCGCTACCAACCGCGACCGGATCGCAACATCTCACTGCGCGAACGCATCATCGCCCTGGCGCAGCGTCACCGCCGATATGGCGTCGGTATGATCCATCTCAAACTGCGGCAGGCCGGGGAGCTCATCAACTACAAGCGAGTCGAGAGGCTGTATCGGATCGAGAAGCTGCATATTCGGCGGCGGCGACGCAAGAAGATCCCGGTAGCGGATCGCCAGCCGCTGATCCGTCCTGGCCGAGCCAACGAGATCTGGTCTATGGATTTTGTGTTTGACCGTATCGCATCGGGGCGCACGGTGAAGTGCCTGGCGATCGTCGACGATGGGACCCACGAAGCGGTCGCGATCGTACCGGAGCACACGATCGGTGGGGATCATCTGACGCGGATACTGGACGGCATCTGCTCGCAGCGTGGCAAGCCGACGATGATCCGCACGGACAACGGCGCGGAGTTCACCGGCAAGGCGATGCTGACCTGGGCACATCGCAACGGCATCGCACTGCGGCTGATCGAACCGGGCAAGCCGAATCAGAACGCGTACGTGGAGTCGTTCAACGGACGGCTGCGTGACGAGTGTCTGAACGAACACTGGTTCACGAGCCTGGCTCACGCACGCACTGTGATCGAGACCTGGAGACGTGAATACAACGAGGAAAGACCGAAGAAGTCACTGGGCGGGCTGACGCCCGCTCAGTACGCAAAGCAGTTGGCCATCAAGGCCGTTACAATGCCGGAAAACTCTAATGCCATCCGCTACTGAAAGCGGGAGGACGTCGCCTCCCTTTCCACCAACTAATCGCTGAACATTGATGCCGCGGAGACACTCGTGACTGGCAGCTATCGGGCAAGCAGGCCAGGATTTCGAGTGGCGACGCTGATTCAAGAGGCCTTAGCTGTCCACGAGCTGCACCATCCGGACGCCTTTACCGCCTTCCCCGGGAACAGGAGGCAGCCGCCCTGGGCGGAACCCGCGGCCCCCTGATAGAGAGAGCAGTTGGCGCACTTGCTGCCCGGCTTGGCATCGGCTGTCTTGCTGGCATCGCTGGTGTACTTGAGGGCCTTGGCCGTCGGGTCATCTGCGGTCACGAGCGGCACATCGGCCGCTACGGCGATCCTCGACGTGGCCCAGGCGATCGGTATCAGCCCGGCGCCCAGGCCGATCATCTTGAGCACCTCGCGGCGGGATTCAACCATGACGCGTCCCATAGGTTTCTCCTTTGCTTGTTGGGTAGGGTGGCAGGGCTTAAGGTTCATCAGAATAAGCACGGCAGACGTCGGGTCAGCTAGGGCTGCACTTCAAGGTACGCTGCGACCGCCTGCATTTCCGTCAGGCGTAGGTTCTGCGCGACGCCATGCATCACAGCAACGTTGCGCATGTTGCTCTGGAAGGACGCCAATTGCTTGAGCACGTACTGCGCATGCTGCCCCGCCAGCCGTGGGAAGTCCTTCGTTCCGTAGGCATCCGCGCCATGGCAGGCGCTGCAAGCTGGTACGCCCTCGGGCTCGATGCCATGTTCGTAGATCTCGCGGCCGCGGGAGATTGCCGCTGAATCACCGCCCGAGCGGGAGGCTTCGGCCTTCTGCGAGGCGTAGTAGGCGGCGAGCGCTGCGATGGTTGCATCATCGAGCTCGCTGGCCATGCCCCACATGTAGCCGATCGCATCCGGATCACCACGAGTCTGCGACCGGAAGGCCTTGAGCGTCGCGGCCAGGTAATTGGCGTTCTGAGCTGCGAGCCGCGGGAACTTCGGCTGAGTGCTGTTGCCGGTTGGCCCGTGACACGTGCCGCAGGTGCCAATCGCGATCTTTTGCGCGTAGGCACGGGCCTCGGCATCAGGCTCATCGGCCTGCACCGAGGTGCCTACTGCTAATAGCAGCACCGCGCCCCCGAGCCACCAGTGGCGCGCGCGGCGCTTGCCCCCGGCGAAGGTGCGAGCGCTTGTCGTAGGGATGAGCATGGTGTGACCCTCAGTACGCGAACCACAGCAGCAGGTACAGCGTATCGTTGTCGGACGCATTGCGGCCGACGCCGTCATAGTTGCTGCTGCCGCCGTTGAATTTGCTGTACCAGGTGTACTGAGCGGACAGCTTGACGTTCAGCCATGGCAGATAGTTGAGCTCGGCAATCCAGCCGCGGGTGTCCGGGGAGCCGTTGACGCTGGTGATGACACCGGGCTGGCCACCGGCCGGGGCAGGGTTGATGGTCGCCGGGTACAGCCCAGGGTCGGTACTGCCCGAGGTCGAGAAGTAGCCAGCCGTCGCACCGATGTGACGCCGGTAATAGTAGGTGGCCCACAGGCGAGTGGTGTTCAGCGTGTCGGCAGGATTGGCTGAGGCGCCGGTCGCGAAGCTCGCATCGAGCGTCATGGATTCGTGGATGTGGGTTCCAGAGACCGTTACCTGATGTTCGTCACTCACGAACTGGTACTGAAAGTCCTCGGCCACGTCGTTGAACTTGTTCAGCGGCCCACTTAACGGCGCACCCGCGCCTGGATACACCCTGAACTGCGCCCCGTACAGGCCTGCCTCGAGGGAGTGGCGGTCCCAGTTGTATTCGTACGCGATGCGCCAGTAGGGCGCGATCCCGGACAGCACGTTCGAGGCAGTGCCATCGAGCGGACCCGCACCTCCGGTCAGCGCGTTGGTCTGACCCTGCTTGGCCGAGCGGTAGCCGCCGAACTCGGCGTATAGCGACTCGTCCCAGAAGACGTAGCCGGTGAGGCCCGCGACATCCTGGGCAAAGGCCTGGTCGATCGCGGTTGCGGCCAGCGGGGACACATTCGCGTTGCTTGCGGCGTAGGGGAAACCCCAGGCCGGAGTCGAGTTCCACAGGTCCTGCACCGTCGGATTGTTGTTAAGCGATACGCCGTAGGTCAGGTGTCCGTTGTTCGGCAGCAGTGCGATGTCAGAAAAGCGCAGATCACTGTTGTCGATTCCGATCGTGCCGCTGTCGTTCGCGTAGGTCAGCTGGAACATGGCGCCAAAATTCGGAGCGATCTTGCCCGCGTAGAACAGGCTGAATTGCTGCGGAAAGCCGGCAGTGCCGTTTTGCGCCACTCCCGGCGCGCCGGCGCTGGAGAGATCGGGCACAGAGGTCTTGATCTGCGTCAATGAGATCTGTGCCATGATCGACAGCGGCGCGATCTGCGCGAGGGCCAGCAGCTCTTCCTTGGTGCCGGTGACGTCACGCACCTGTTTCTGATTGGTGAGCGTATAGCCGTTGGCCTTGAACACCCGTCCGAAGTGCGTGAGCTCCGGGTAGACCGTGTGGCACGCCTCGCAGGCCATCCCGGTTTGCCTTGCAAAGCTCGGCACGGCGAGGGCCTCGGGCGCGAAAGCCGCCAGGGTGAGGGCGAACATTGCGATGGTGGGGAAATGCCGAGCGCTGTCGATGACCCATCTGACTGGCATGTCGTAACTCCCTGCTCCGAATTGCATTTCGTTGGCGCGAGAAGCGTCGCGAGGCCAGGACGCAGCCACGGTGAACCCCAGCAAGGTGTTTTGCGTATGCGCGTACTTTACACCGATGGGCGAAAGGACTGCCACAAGGGCTCCAATGTGTAAGCAGCGTCTTGAGGAGAGCGAGCGATGATGACGAACGCGGCGTTGGGATTGGATCTGACATCGTACGGCGCCAACTGTCTGCGCTAAGTGAGCCGATGTAAATACGCACCGAGTCCATGCAAGCACTGCGCATCGGATCGCCGCGGTCGAGGGTCGAAACCGGCTGTTTGTCGTAGAATGTTCCGGCATGTCGAGCTCCATCACGCCGCGTCCGGGTACCTGGCACGCGTACGTTCCGAAACTGGTCACCGTCCTGCGGCTTGGCTACACGAGCCGCGACTTGCGTGCCGACCTGGTCGCCGGCCTCACCGTCTCGATCGTCGCCCTGCCATTGGCGATGGCGCTCGCGATTGCCTCCGGCACCACGCCGGAGAAGGGCCTGTACACCGCAATCGTGGCCGGCTTTCTCATATCGCTCCTGGGCGGCTCGCGCGTGCAGATCGGCGGGCCCACCGCGGCCTTTGTTCCGGTTGTCTTCAACGTCATCGACAAGTTCGGGTATGGGGGCCTGATTCTGTGCACGCTACTCGCCGGCATCATGCTGATCGCCGCCGGCGCGCTGCGTATCGGTACGCTGCTCAAGTATATCCCGCAGCCCGTGATCACCGGCTTTACCTCCGGAATCGCAGTCAGCATCTTCTCCAGCCAGATAAAGGACCTGCTCGGCCTGCACATGGACAAAGTGCCCGCTGATTTCCTTGCGCGCTGGTCTGTCTACTTCACCAACCTGCCAACTCTCAGCGGCGTTACCGTGGCGCTCGCCGCCGGAAGTCTTGTGCTGATAGTTGCCTTGCGTCGCCTCCGACCGAACTGGCCAGGGTTCCTGATCGCCGTGGTTGCCGGCGCGCTCCTGGTCGGCCTGGTCCACCTGCCCGTGGCGACGATCGGTACGCGTTTTGGAGGCATTCCTGCGACCTGGCCGCATTTCTCATTTCCGCACATTCCACTTGAACGCACGCGGGATCTGTTTCCCAGCTCGTTCACGATTGCCTTTCTCGCAGGCGTCGAGTCGCTCCTCTCCGCGGTCGTGGCGGATGGCATGATCGGCGGTCGGCATCGCTCCAATTGCGAGCTCGTCGCACAGGGCGTAGCTAACATCGCATCGGCGCTGTTTGGTGGCCTGCCGGCAACGGGGGCTATTGCCCGCACGGCGACGAATATCCGCTCGGGAGCGCGTTCCCCGGTTGCCGGCATGGCGCATGCCCTGTTTCTGCTGCTGTTCGTCATGACGCTGGCGCCGCTCATGAGTTACGTGCCGCTCGCCGTGCTGGCGGCCCTACTGGTGATGGTGGCCTGGTACATGGCTGAGGTTGAGAGCTTCCGCCACCTGATGCATGGGCCACTCGGCGACCGGATGGTACTGCTTGTAACCTTTGGACTGACGGTGGTGTTCGATCTCACCGTGGCCATCGAGGTCGGTATCGTGCTCGCCGCCTTCCTCTTCATGCACTCGATGAGTGAAGTCGTGGCCGTGGAATCACGCGTCTCCCTGCTTGAGGAAGACGAGGACGATTTAACCCATGCGCCGCATGCGGATCAGCGCGCGCAACTTTCGCCGGGTGTTGAAGCGTTTCAGATTTCCGGACCTTTGTTCTTCGCCGTCGCCAATCGCCTTGATGATGTCCTCAACCAGTTCACGACGACGCCACGGGTATTCATCTTGCGCATGCGCTTGGTGCCGCTGATTGACGTCAGCGGTGTGCGAGCGCTGCGCCAGATGATCGAGCGTTGCCGGCGCAACGGCACCCGCGTGATCCTCTCGGGACTGCGCCGGCAGCCGAGCGAGATCCTGGCGCAGATGGGCCTGCAGGCGGACGGGCATGCGCTGCAGTTTGCCGAGAATTTTGCCGACGCAATTCAACTCGCGGCAACCACCCCGAGCGCGGACGCGGTATGACGTGCTGATAGATGAAGCCCCTCTCTGCCTTCGGCCTCTTTGCCGTGAGCGCGGGTTCGCGATCTTATCGTCGGGATACGGCAGGCCTGGGCAGCCATGGATCGCCGTGGCATCGCGCTAGCGCCGATGGCTCTTCGTGCCATCTTTCAATGGGTGCCGATGCCGCTCGCGGTGTTGTACTGGCGGCGACTGTTTTCCGGAAGTGCCGCGTGTTCGGACCGCAATGCAGATTGCGCGATTGTACCGATTCGTCTGCGGGAGATTTGCGGGAATCAGTTGTGCCCAGTTGTGCTAAGTAGTGCCAAATTGGAACGGGCGCCCATTGCAAGTTGATGAATTTACAGGTTACCTTGAGCCAACTACTGCGCTCATAATGCCGGGGTCGAGGGTTCGAGTCCCTCCCTTTCCACCAATCAGATCAGAGTGATAGCGATGGGCGCCGAGATTGGCTGAGCGCAGGATAAGCGCAAGAAAGTCGGCGTTCTTCGTTCTCGATCAAGAAATCCAGGTGTTTTCGATTGCGCTTATAAACGCACGCCAAAATGCTGCTGAGGTCTTGAGACCACCTTAGTAGTCCAGTAACAGCTAGCTGCCGAAAACAGCCTGTAGGGAGGGCAACAGCCTCTTGTGTCAATCGGTTCCCGTACAGCCCAGACACATTCGAGCGAGACTTTGGAGAGAGCCCTACCGGGCTAGCGGCTTCACGTACGTCACCAAACTCAGCAGCATTTTCCCAGGCTCCTCCCACGGTATCATGTGCGCGGAGTTCTCGAACCAGACACCGCGTTTGTAAGGTGAGTGAACGGCCTGAAGCCATTCGGCGGTGGGTGCTGACGGGGTGGTGTAATCGTGGCGCCCCATGAACATGATCACCGGAATGGGGAACGTCTTCACGCCCGTGAAATCCACATCGAGGAACTCGGGGAGGAGCTTCCCGAGGGTGAAGCCGTTGCCTTGATCGATGGAGGCGATCTCCTTGGGATCGTAATCCGGCGAGAGCGTGGGCCCGTCGAAGTAATACCTCGAATCACTGCGGTAGGCGCTGAGGCCGCCAAAGTATTGGGGCCACTTTCGCGCGATGATGATCCGCTCTCGGGTGATGGGCGTCGTGCCCGGATAGGGGGCGATGGACTCGAGTTCCGTGACTGCCTCGGTGTTGTTTGTCTTCTTCGCCTGCTCGAGCCCGTATTCAAAGCTCAGCTTTTCATTGGTGCGGGTGTTGATCACCTGGCCGATGCCGACGTAGGCATAGAACAGGTCGGGTCGGGCGAGAGATGCTTTCATGCCGACGACGGTACCCCAGCTGTGCCCCATGAGGATCAGCTTTCTGACACCGTACTTGTGCCGGATGGCTTCCGCGACTTCGATGGCATCACTCACGTACTGCGAAATGTGGATGGTATCGGCAATGGAATCAGGGTTTACCGTCAGGTAGGTCTTACCGGCACCGCGCTGGTCCCAGTTGACCAGGGTGAAGTACTCCTCCAGAGGGCGCTGAAATTGCCACATGACCGGGGACAACGGAGCGGCGGGACCCCCATGAATAAACAGGATGATGGGGTTCGCCTTGTCCTGGCCACGGACATAGACCCACTGATCAATTCCGCCGACGTGCAGCTTGTAGGATTCCTGTATGCCCTGCGGAGCAACGATATGGTCGAGATCGGCAATGATTCCGCGGTCCTTGTCATGGCAGCTGGGTGGATCGTCGGTCGCTGCCTGAGCGCAACAGCTTGCGGCCGTCAACACCGTGAGCAGGTATTTCCACATCTGGATTTCCTCCGGGTTGCCACGAAGTGCGCCGACTGTACCCAGTCCTTCGGCTGACATTTCGCTCCGCAACGAAGCATCGATCTTTTACGATTTGTGGTGCGAGATTACCTGAATCGGAGAGTCGGGCGTGCTTCGTTACTCGTTCCTGCTTGTGTCGATGATGCTGTGCCTTGTCGGGCCCGGTAACGCGCCGCGCGCCGAGGAGGAAACCTCGGTGCGATTCCCCTCAGGCATCGGTTCGCTAAACCTCTGNNATACGGTTCGCTAAACCTCTCCATGCGTTTTGAGGCGCGTCGCATCTGAAGAACCTACGCGGGGTAATCTCACCCTGGTGGAGGGTGGCTCGTCTGCCGGGCGGAATTTCGACAGCCTCCAGGTGGAGGGCCACCGCGTGGCCCTGATTGAGGGGACCGGGGAGCATTCTTCCGGAACTCGCGGGCAGGTGGTCAGAGACTATGGCATGCGCGACAGAGGCGCCTACTCCGTCGACTCCATCGATCGGCGGTATCGGAACGGCATAGGGAGCGTCACCGCGCCGATGCGCGTGTGAAGGCATGTCGTGCGGGTATTTTGCGGGAATCGGTTGTGCTCAGTTGTGCTTCGTGGTGCCAATNNTCCCTTTCCACCAATCAGATCAATACTGTAGGAAGCGACGCTTGGATCGCCGTTCCCCGGTAAGCGCATCGTAAGCGCAAGAAGCGGCCTCTGACTGCCTCGCGCCGCCAGACTACCCCGGATTAAGGGGCAGAGAACTGCGCTGTTTTCCTAATCCGTTCATAACACGCCGTGCACTAATCTCCTCACCTGCAGAACGCAAAGATCAGGTTGAAGTTCATGGGCAATATACCCATTGCTTTTTTCGTGCTTGGGGCCTTCTTAACGCTCTATGTCGTGGCGGCGACATGGCACTCGAAAGATGCATCCTCGGGCATGCGGAGCGACACGCCACGCCGCGGTCGCGCCCGGTAAGCGTCTGTCGACGACTGAGTCATTGATTGGGGACGCGGCATCCGCCCTATCGAGGTACCAATCGGTGCACGCAACGGGGAGCCCACGATGGAACCTCGTCCGATGGTGATCACATTGCTGGCGACCCAGGCACACGGCGTCGTGGACGAGCGCGGGCCTACTGAAACAGACGGTGACTGCCGACTCGCCGTAAGCGCATGGTAAGCGCAGAAAATCGACCTTCTCCGTTCTCGACCAAGAAATCCAAGTGTTTTCGATTGCGCTTATAAGCGCACGCCAAGATGCTGCTGAGGTCTCTCTACGACACCTCAGGGAGCAAACGGGACTGAGCGAACGACAGCTCCGACGGCGGTTTCGGGAGCACGTTGGAATTGCGATGTAACCCCCTGACGAACAGGACCACCGGGGAGTAGAGTTTTCCGACAGGAGAACTCTTGTGA
>PMHN01000174.1 GCA_003156695.1 Gammaproteobacteria bacterium | reverse complement strand
GATCGGGGCGGCGATCGGCGCGGCCGCCGGCGCCGCTTCGGCGACCGTCGCGGCGTGCGTGGCCGGGTGACGCAGCAACAGCCACAGGCCGATCGCCAGGTTCACCGCCAGCAGGATCACGACGGCGATCGCCCACGGCGGTAGCCCGCTGCGCGGCGGCGCCACCTTGACCTCGTACAACGCCGGCCCGCTCTGGCGCTGCCGGTCGCTCTCGGATTTCTTCAATGCATCAAGGATGAACGACATCCATCACCCGCCATGAGTATTGGCCGTGAACAACAGCGGCCCGTTGGGTCCGGCAACCGCACCCGCGAGCGCGATCTGTGTCTGCAGTCCAGCGACTCCGTCAACATTGAGCTGATGCTGCCGCTGGAAGTCGCGCACCTGGCGCGTCAACTCATCATCGAAGACATCGCTCACGGGCGCGTCGCTGTGCTGCCCGCGCAGCTGCTGCAGACTCTGCCGCAGCCAGCGCACGTCCGCGCCGCGCATTCCCGCGGACAACGCCTTCACCGGCGAGCTGGCCGGTCGCCACAGCATGACGAAGTCCCCCATCCAGTAGCGCGACAGCTCCCCGATCGGCACCTGTTGGGAGACGCCGCCGAGTTCCAGTCGCGCGTGCTCGTCATCAAGTGCCGTGAGCACCACCTGGTGCGTCCCGCCCGCCGAATCGGCTAACAACAGAATGGCCGGATGGTTATACAGGCGCAACTGCCCGAACGAGCCGCGCTCTGTCACGCATTCGAGGCCCTGGGCCGCCGCCTGGCTGCACGGCTCGGCGCCGCCGCCGGCGTACTTCGCACCCCACAGGCCAAAGAGCTTGCTGAACGCCCCATCGGTATCGGTATCGGCGGCATGCTGCGCGAGCAGGTCCGTCAGCTGCGCGCCCGCGGCTTTGGGCCCTGCCGCAGCGGGGGTGGCGGCCGCGGCCGCTGCCACACCGGGCGCGGCCGCCGGGGCTACGAAGGCGGCACTCGAGCCGAACGGCCGCAGATTCATGAGCAGCAGCGTGGCGAGGACCACCATGGCGGCGGCGCCCCCGATCGCAGCCCAGGGAAGCCATCGCGGCGTGACGCGCCTGCCGAACACCTCGCTCGCAGCGTGGCGCACCAGCGGCGTCGTGACGCGGTGCCGGTCGAGGGAGTAGGCGCCCAGGAGCGCGCGGTCGCAGATGACGTTGATGACGCGCGGCACGCCCTGCGAGAGACGGAAGCTCTCGGTCAGCGCCGCGGGCGAAAAGATATCGGTGGTCGCGCCGGCGACCCGCAGGCGATGCCGCACGTAGGCGGTGGTCTCATCGCGCGACAGCGGGTTCAGGTGGTAGCGGCCGGTGATGCGCTGCGCGAGCTGGCGCAGCTCGTTGCGCGCCAAGAGCTCTCGCAGCTCCGGCTGGCCGATGAGAATGATCTGCAGCAGTTTCTGCGTGTTGGTTTCGAGGTTGGTGAGGAGGCGTACCTGCTCGAGCACTTCGGGCGAGAGGTTCTGCGCTTCATCGACCACCAGCACCACGCGCTTGCCGGCGGCGTGCGCGCGCAGCAGGTAGTGGCTGAGGATGTCGACCAGGTCCTTGAGGCTGCCGAGTGCGGAATCCGGTACGCCGATGCCGAGTTCCTCGCAGATGGTCAGCAGGAATTCCGGCGCGGTCATCCGGGGGTTGAGGATCAGCGCGATTTCAGCGTTCCTGGGGGTCTGCGCCAGCAGCGAGCGCACGATGGTGGTCTTGCCCGTGCCCACTTCGCCCGTGAGCTGCACGAAGCCGCCGGCCTCGTTGATGCCGTACAGAAGGTGCGCCAGAGCCTCAGCGTGCCGCTCGCTCAGGTAGAGGTAGCGCGGATCGGGGGTGATCGCGAAGGGCTTTTCGTTGAGGCCGAAGAACGTCAGGTACATCGGTTCGATGCTACTCGATCGTGTTGCCGCGGCGCAGTGCCTGGGTGCCGAAGCGCCCGCGCACCTCGTCCAGCGCCGCATCGACACGGGATGGGTGGCGCGGGTCCTCGAACAGGCCCAGCTGTGCGCCGGGCGTGAGCTCCGTGAGGACCACGCCGAGCAGCCGAAGTTTCGTGCCGGGGTTCGCGTCCAGCCAGCGCGCCAGCAGCTCCGCGGCCACAGCGCTGATCGCCCGCCCTTCGCCGGTGGGCGGCGCCACTGCGCGCTGCCGCGTGAAGGTGCTGAAGTCATCACGCCGGATTTTCACGCCGATGCAGCCTGCCACCAGTCCCCGGCCGCGTAGCCGGCTGCCGGCCAGATCCGCCAGGCGCGCGAGCTGGCGTTGCAGGAGGCGCGGATCGCCAATGTCCTCCTCGAAGGTGTCCTCCGCGCTAAGGGACTTGTCTTCCATGTCAGGCAGCACCGGGCGCTCATCCACACCTGAGGCCCGTTCGCGGATCCAGGCGCTATAGCGCCCGAAGATCGGCCACAGGAGCGCATCCGGCGCGCCCCGCAGTTCACCCAGCGTGCGGATGCCGGTGGCTTCCACCCGGGCGCCGGTCTTGCGGCCAAGACCCGGCAGGCGGCGCACCGACAGCGGGTCGAGCACCGCGCGCACCCGCTCCTGGGTCACCTCGGTGAGTCCGTCGGGCTTCTCCAGGTCGGAGGCGATCTTCGCCACCAGCTTGTTGGGAGCGACACCGACGGAGGCTCGGAGCCCCGTGAGCTCACGGATGCGGCTCTTGATGCGGCGGGCAATGTCCACGCCACTGCCAAGCAGCTGCTGGCTGGCGGTGACATCCAGGAATGCCTCATCGAGCGACAGGCCCTGCACCAATGGGGTGATCTCGCGGAACACGGCGAACACCACGCCTGAGACTTCCTGGTAGCGCTGCATCCGCGGGCGCACGCACAGCGCCTCCGGGCACAACCGCAGCGCCGTGCGCATCGGCATGGCCGAGTGCACACCAAAGCTGCGCACTTCGTAGCTGGCCGCAGCCACCACGCCGCGGCCGCCACTCCAGCCGACGATGACGGGCTTGCCGGCGAGCGCAGGATCATCGTGCTGTTCGACGGAGGCGTAGAACGCATCCATGTCGACATGCAATATGGCGCGCGGCTTCAAAACTCAGGCGGCGTCTAGTCCGTGACGGTGCTCGTAATCTTCTTTGAGACGAGCGGCGGATTGAAGGCCATATGATTGAGGTCCGCGAAGACCAGCTGCAACGTGTGCTTGCCGGGCGCGAGAGTAAGCGAGGTTTGCGTCTGTCCTTTGCCGAAATGCAGCAGCTTATCTGTCGCCGGCATGGGTACGCTCAGGTCCGACGGCACGTCCATGTCGACCAGCAGGTGATGATGACCGGTGTTGTCGAACTTGACGCCTGCCGGGGCGATCCCCATCCCTTTGAGTCCGAAAAGCACCACGACCGGGCCTTTGATTTTGGCACCGTCCTTGGGACTGATGATGTAGACCTCGGCACCGCTCGCGGGCGCACTGCGCTCCTGCGCCCCGGCTATCGTGACTGCCAAGATCAGCGCGGCGATTGCAAATATACGCATGACACTACTCTCCCTGGTTGTAGGTTGGGTTCGCTCATCTGCCCTCGCAAGCTTAGTCACGCCGGGCTCAACGAGACAATAAACTTCAGGCGACGTGCATGCTTGGCGTGGCGGGACTCTCCCGCGCCGGCTGCGCCGGCTGCGCCTGCGCGGCAAGCTCGTGCGGTGCGAAGTCATCGACGTTGATGATGTCCATCACCTTCGCGTCATAGTCCTGCAAGGCGGCTGCCTCGGTCGCCGAGATGATACCCGCGGCGAGGGCCTGCTGGATCTGGCCGGGAGCATCGAGTGCGGTAACGCGGCCCGTCTTGACACCCTCGACCCGGATGCGTTTCTCGATCGATTCGCACACCGGTGCCAGGCGCAGCGCCTCCTGCAGCAGGCCGAGGGGATTGTTGGGCTCCACGGCTTTATAGATGAAGCGGCACAGCTCCTCGCGCGCTTCGGTCGGGTTCATGACAATGGCGGCAAGGGAACTACCGAGCCGATCGCTCGGCGCCGAATAGGTGAGTCCGCGCGGAAACACCAGCATGTGCATGAC
>PMHN01000086.1:6208-6399 GCA_003156695.1 Gammaproteobacteria bacterium | reverse complement strand
GCGTGCACGAACGGCTCGACCGCGGCGGCGGCCTTGTGGTCCATCATTTCCATGGCGGCGGGGATGATTCCCGCGGCGATCACGGCGGCCACCGCGTCCCCGGCGCGATGCACCTCGGAAAACGACGCCATGACGAGCCGCACGCACGGGGGCCGTGGGATGAGCTTCACGATGACTTCGGTGACCACCAT